>JAZKGK010000011.1:0-64606 GCA_040385915.1 Bacteroidota bacterium | reverse complement strand
TTAAATCTTTGTTGATGGGCTTTTGCGATATTATTTATAATAACTGATAATTAAGCGATAATTTCTTATAATTCTGCCATTCTTACTGAACATCGTTTAATTTTGTGGTGTCAAGGCCAGTTATCTTACTAGCTTATTCACGTAGGTTGGGATATTTTGCAAATACGTATTGATCGTAAAGTGTTTTTCTGCCTGGCTGGTGGTGACCGCCCTCAGCAACCTAAACAATTAATTTGCTCATGTACTTATGTCAGTAGTAGTTACCAATCTTACTAAAGTGTATGGGCTTCAGAAAGCGGTTAATAATGTCTCTTTTGAAGTGCAGCAAGGCCAGGTCGTCGGCTTTCTGGGGCCAAATGGAGCGGGTAAGTCCACAACCATGAAGATGGCTACTTGTTATTTGCCACCCACGAGCGGAACAATAGAAGTAAACGGCTTTAGCGTCACCACATCGCCGATGGATGTACGCCGGAGTGTAGGCTACCTGGCTGAGCATAATCCGCTTTATCTGGATATGTACGTACGCGAGTATCTGGCTTTTATTGGTTCTCTCCACAGCATAAAAGGACACCTGCTTGAAAATAGAGTAAAGGAAATGGTGGATTTGGTGGGCTTAAACTTAGAGCAACGAAAAAAAATTGGCGCTTTGTCCAAAGGCTATCGCCAAAGAGTTGGTTTAGCACAAGCGCTGATTCACAATCCACCCGTACTAATTTTAGACGAGCCTACCACAGGTTTGGATCCCAATCAGATTGTAGAAATCAGAAATGTAATTCGTCAGATTGGAAAGGAGAAAACAGTTATTTTTTCTACCCATATCATGCAGGAAGTAGAAGCACTTTGCGATCGGGTAATCATTATTAGTACTGGGCAAGTAGTAGCTGATAGTGAAGTAGCCGCTCTCCGGCACTTGCGACAAAACAAGCAAACGGTTATTGCTGAGTTTAGCTCTGAAGTAGATACCCGCTTATTGCTACAAATTGAAGGGGTAAGCGAAGTGAAATACCTGTCTATGGGAGGCTATGAAATCATTGCTGACAATGAGCGAGATGTACGACCTGATATTTTCAAACTTGCTTCTGAACAAGGCTTGGTGTTGATCGGGCTTAAACAGCAGGAAAATAACCTGGAAAAGATATTTCAAACATTAACCCAATGATTAGCGGTTAGTGATTAGCCTTTAGTCATTAGCGGTGTGGGTTTTAAATCAATTAATTTCCGATAAAAAACGCCTCCACTTCTCCACTCCTCAACTTAACATGTTCAGTATTCTCAAAAAAGAGCTTAATAGTTATCTCAGTTCACTGATTGGCTATCTGGTAATTACCATTTTCCTGACTGCCATCGGGTTGTTTGTATGGGTATTTCCCGATTCTAATGTGCTGGATTATGGTTTTGCCGATTTATCTACCTTATTTTCTTTGTCTCCCTACATTTTTTTGTTCCTTATTCCGGCTATCACCATGCGCACCTTTGCAGAGGAAAAGAAAGCTGGTACAATAGAATTATTGCTGACCAAGCCCTTAACTGACTGGGACATTATTCTGGGCAAGTATTTGTCAAGCCTAACTTTGGTGGTTTTGGCATTGTTACCTACGCTCATATTTTACTATACTATTTACCAGCTCGGCAATCCCAGGGGAAATGTCGATTCTGCGGGCGTGTTTGGCTCCTACATTGGATTGGTATTGCTGGGGGCAGTATTTACGGCTATCGGTATATTTGCATCCTCCCTGAGCGAAAATCAGATCGTATCGTTTGTTATTGCAGTGTTTATGTGCTTTTTATTGTACGAAGGCATTAGTTCTCTGGCTAGTTTGGAAGTATGGGGAGGCGGAGCCTACTTGGTTGCTGAATTAGGTTTAGTCTATCACTATAATGCGCTGAGCAAAGGTTTAATAGATTCGCGTAATGTGTTGTATTTCATTAGTGTTATCGCGGTTATGCTTTATTCTACCAAGCTGATTTTGGGGAGCCGAAAATGGTGATTTTTTTTTGCTAGAGTAGTGAATTTTTAAAAAAATCATTATTTTTACTGCTTATTCTATTTAAATATTGTTATGAACACAGGAACAGTAAAATTCTTTAACGAGACCAAAGGCTTTGGTTTTATTAAAGACAGTCAGACATCACAGGACATTTTTGTACACGTTACAGGCCTGGTTGACAAAATCCGCGAAAATGACGAAGTTACTTTCGATGTTACAGAAGGTAAGAAAGGTTTGAACGCCATCAACGTAAGAGTTGTATAGTTATACACCTACAGTTTTTATTACAACAAAAAAGCTCCGACTTCCGGGGCTTTTTTGTTGTAATACCCTTAGATTCGGGCAAATGACTAACACAAGATTTCTGTAGAGCTAGATTTTTGCCTCTGCTGCCGTTCGGTTTATAGTGTAACTTTTTTGCCAAAAAATGCATTTTTTAGTACGCAATAGAAGCCATTCGTTTTTTTCTTTTATAAGCGTTTTAGTTTTGTGTATCAGTATAAACACTTATAGTTTGGAGTGCTATTTCAAATTATAGTTTGAGATTCTTCAAAAAACGCTACTGTGAGGGAAATCTCGCAAAAGCTCGGCCATGTAAGAATCGGATAAGTTCGGTATCTATAAAATTGAGAGGGCTTGGTTATTTTTACAAAATGATTTAATTTAAAATCAGGCGTACTTCTTCATTTTACATCGACAAACACGATAACTTATGACAAACGGAAATCCTATCAATCGCGACCTTAGAATCATTGAATATATAGACAACAATAATAACCCTTGGTATTACGTGCAGAAGAGGTTCTTTGTATTTTGGTTAATCTGTCTTAATCGGGAAGGTTTCCCCAGCCTGGAAATGGCTAAACAAGAAATAAATCATTATGTTTTGCATGACTAATGGCAATAGCTGATTGACTTTTAGTATTGCATCTGTCTATCTACTTTCATTGCATCTGCCCGCCCTCAGCGGGCATTTTTTTGTCATAAAAGGGTATACATTTCGTTAAGTAGTGATCCAGATTTTGAAAGGTTACGCCAATTGCACAGATTTGAATAAAATCCGTTGAAAGCTCCACTATTTCACCACAGGTTGTAAGCAGATAAGTGAATCCGTGATTCAGACTTTTATGAAGAAAAAGCATCTTTTGCAGTTTTTTATTAGCATCGTTCTTATTGTTGCCTTGAACGTACTAGCTTCTCAGTATTTTTTCAGGATTGACTTGACCGAAGATAAGAGATATACTATCTCAGATGCTACAATTCAGGTATTAGAAAACCTGGATGATGAAGTCTTTGTAAAAGTTTACCTACAAGGGGACTTTCCTGCTACTGCCTCGGGCTTTATACGTTTGCAGAATGCCATTCGCGAAACACTGGACGGATTTCAAGTCTATGCCGGCGATAAATTGCAGTATCGTTTCATCAATCCCTCGGCAGATACCGATGTAAAAGCCAGGAATAAATTCCAACTGGAACTGATGCAAAAAGGGCTACAACCCACTAATTTGAGGGTAAAGGAGGGAGAGCAGAAAATTGAAAAATTGATTTTTCCAGGCGCTTTGGTTGTATACAAAGGAAAGGAAGTGCCTGTATTGCTACTAAAAGGCAACCGTGCCGGCACTCAGAATGAAATGCTCAATCAATCGGTAGAAGGAGTGGAGTTTGAGCTAGCTTCGGCTATTCGTAAACTCACGCAGAAGCAAAAAAAGCGTATCGGTTTTCTGGAAGGGTATAGTAACCTGCCTCCAGCCCGCATTGCTGACCTTACCCTAGCTTTGCAGGAAAGCTACGATGTCTTTGCAGTGGACCTGCCCAAGTCGCCCACCTTACAGGGCTTGGATGGCATTATTATGGTTAAGCCTGACACAGTGGTGAGCGAAGAAGATAAATATAAGATTGATCAATTTATTGTAAATGGAGGAAAAGCCTTGTTTTTTATTGATGCCCTCCGCATAGATAGTGTCGGAGAACAAGGGACATTGGCTTTTCCCTATAATCTCAACCTGGACGATTTGTTTTTCCGGTACGGCGTACGGCTAAATTCTAATCTGGTCAAGGATTTGAATGCCGGGAAAATTCCGATGAATGTTGGAACGATTGGCAACCAACCGCAAATTCAATTGATGCCCTGGACTTTCTATCCCCTTATCAATAGCTTTGGTAAACATCCGATTGTGCGGAATATGGATGCCGTGTATACCAAGTTTGTTGGAACGATTGATACGGTTAAAGCAAAAGGCATTATCAAAACGCCGCTGATGTACACTTCCCAGTATACGCGCGTAATTCCTTCTCCTGTAACGGTTTCTTATAATGAGGCGCGAAAAAATCCTGATCCGGCCACTTATAATGCTGGTGCAAAACCCATTGCCTACTTATTAGAAGGCCGTTTTGAATCGTTGTACAAAAATCGTATTGTGGCTTCTGATGCTAGAGCAAAGACTTTTCGTGAACAAGGTAATCCTTCTAAAATCGTTATTTGCTCAGATGGGGATGTGGTAGTCAATGAATTCGACCGCCGCAAGAATCAACCATTGCCCCTGGGTGTAGATCGTTTTTTGGGAAGCGTATTTGCCAACAAAGACTTTGTACTGCATTCCGTAGATTATCTGATGGACGAAAAAGGAGTGATTATGGCACGTGCAAAAGAAATTCAACTGCGCCCGCTCGATAAACTCCGGCTGAAGGAAGAACGTTTGAAATGGCAAGTAATTAATTTGGCTGCTCCTCTGATACTAGTGTTCTGTTTCGGTATTGCCCGATATTATATTCGCAAGAAGAAATATGCATACTAAGCGCTATGAAAAGGTTTCTGCTTAGCTTGAAATTCATTTGAACACGTATGTGATTACTAATGAATTCTTTTTAACTTTACCTGTTGAATCGGCAAAAGACGGATTTTATCTTTCATTTTGCCAGTTCGTTTTATAATGCCTTCAGTAACGCACTAACTAGTTCCCCAACTCCTGATATGAAGTTTTCCGTCAATTCTTCCAAGCTGTTAAAGCATCTTTCATCCATCAGCGGTGTGATTGCAACTAATCCAATTGTACCCATTCTGGAAAATTTTCTGTTTCAACTGAAAGATAGCAAACTTATCGTGACTGCTTCTGACTTGCAAACAGTAATGGTGATGGAAATAGAAGTAGAATCTAGTGATACCGGCAGCATTGCAGTACCAGCCCGTATTTTGATGGATACACTTCGGGGATTGCCAGATCAATCTATTTCTGTTAAAATCGACAATGCAACCTACGGAATCCAAATTAGTTCGGATAACGGCGTATATAAACTCTCTGGAGAGAATCCTACTGACTTTCCAAAAGTACCCACGGTAACCAATAGTAGTTCAGTTGATTTTCCCTCTGATATATTGCTAAGGGCTATTACCAATACCATTTTTGCTACCAGTAGCGATGAATTGCGTCCGGCCATGACCGGCGTATTTCTGCACCTGACCGACGGAGGCTCTACTTTTGTAGCTACAGATGGCCATCGGCTCATTCGCTATAAGCGCGTAGACGTGGCTTCTGGTGTTGAAGCTTCCCTCATTATTCCACGGAAGGCTTTAAATCTACTGAAGACCTCGTTGCCGACTGATGCGGTAAATGTGAGAACAGAATTTAACCAGTCGAATGCTTTCTTCAGTTTCAGCAATATCCGAATGATTTGCCGCCTGATTGATGAGCGTTTTCCGGATTATGAAAATGCCATTCCTGTCAACAATCCTAATATCTTGTCCATTAGTCGGATTGAATTGCTTAACTCGCTGAAGCGAATAGCTATTTATTCTAACCGTACTACCCATCAGGTTCGCTTGAAAATTGTAGGTAGCGATCTGCACATTTCAGCCGAAGACCTGGACTACTCTAATGAAGCCAATGAAAAATTGGTTTGCGAATATGTAGGAGAAGATATGGAAATTGGCTTCAATGCCCGTTTCTTGGTAGAAATACTAAGTAATATGAGCTCTAAAAATATTACGCTGGAGTTATCAGCTCCTAACCGTGCTGGCCTTATTCTACCCAAGGAGATGGAAGACAATGAAGACATTCTGATGCTGGTAATGCCGGTAATGCTTAACAACTACGCGTAGATAGATCTTTTTCTGATATTGCTTCCAAAAAATCACCCTTGGCATGTGTTTCATTCCAAGGGCTTTTTTTTACCCAGGCTTGGTGTTTGCTTGCGTATGCGTTAGCTCATTCATTGTCGATGAAGGATGTTAACCTCAAGCCATTCCAATTTACCTATGATTCGGAAATTTGTTCTCCTGTTGTGTTGGTTTGTTATAGGCTTCACTACGACTGGCTTTACTCAACTCAGAAATAGACGGGCGGACGTAGATACTGACTATATCGATGATTTCCCGGAGATTGCTTCGGTAAGGTTTAACATTTCCCGACGATATTTTGATTTTGCTCTCAGAAGCAAAATTGGAGCTAAAGAGAAAGTTTCTTATGCGCCTAATGTGCAAGGAACGTATGGTTTTAGTTTGTACTATCGTAAATTAGGGCTTGATTTATCACTAGGATTACCCGCCAGCAATCGGGAAAATACCTTGTTTGGAAAGACCCGTTTTTTTGACTTCCAAGTCAACTCTTACGGAAAGAAGATTGGATACGATATTAGTTTCCAGTCTTATAAAGGCTTTTATCAGGCCAATCCCGGCGATTTTGATAAAAGCTTGAAAAGCTGGTCTGCAATGAAGGGCTACCCGCAACGCCCTGACCTCCGTTGCTTTAATTTTGGCCTTAATGGCTATTACGTGTTCAATTACAAAAAATTCTCTTACCAAGCTGCTTTTGATCAAACGGAACGCCAACTTCGCAGTGCGGGTACTTTCCTAGTTATGGGCTCATCCTTTTTTACCCGCATTCGTAGCGATTCAACCTTGTTTCCCAGCGCTTCTACGCCAGCCGAAGGGCTTGCTTTTAAGGAAGGCTATTTCTACACGCTTGCTGTAGCACCAGGCTTTGCTTATTCACTGATTATCAAAGAAAATTTTTACTTGTCACCTTCTATATGTTGGGGATTGGGTATTCGCCAGCAATCGTATGATATCGATGCCCAACGGTACAAGGGCATGGCTATTGGCCAGAAAATTAATTTCCGGTTGGCGGCTGGTTACTACGGCCAGCAAGTATTTGCAGGAATAAATATGGTACTGGATAACAATAGAATCGGAATGGAGAATGTTTTACTTACCACATCGGCAGTTAATATTCGGCTTTTTGTCGGCTATCGCTTTAATCGCTTATTTGGCAAAGACGTGCAGAATCATAAACTAGATAGATTGTTGACAAATAATTGACAGCGCCTAAGCCCACTATCAACGCCCTAAGCGAACTCTTTGGGATAATGGAAAAATATTAATTGAGCTTTCTTTTGAAGAATGTTTTTCCAGTTGTCCGTGTCAAATGTTAGCCCTACTATACTACAAGTAGGCATATTATCAATTCTCAGACCCGCGAGTTGATTAGCAAGATCCGTCAATCCGGGATTATGCCCCACCAACATCAGCGCCTGATACGCATTGTCTTGCTGTCCTATTATACTGAGTAATTTGTCTGGAGAGGCCTCATAAATTGCCGGTGCTGTACGAATATTCTCTAAAGGATAGGTAATTTCTGTTGCAATCAGTTGGGCTGTAGTGAAGGCTCGGTTGGCCGGGCTGGAAAGCAGCAAATCAGGTAAAACACCTTTTTGTTGTAATAACTTTCCCATAAAAGGTGCATTGTCTTTGCCTCGCTTATTTAGTGGGCGATCGAAATCGTGAAGGCGCGTATTGGACCAATCGGATTTAGCGTGTCTGACTAAGTATACTGTTTTCACGGGCTGTAGTTAGGGTGAAATATGGCTTTTTGATAGCGTAAGCCGCAGTTAGTAGGCTAAGGTATTGAAAATTATTCCCTGAATCAATGCTTGGAAGTATGGAAAATGAGAAGCCAGCGCGTCTGTATCGGTATACCTCTAACTTTAAGCTTATGCGACAGAAACTCACACAAACGACTGGCTCTAAAAGCCGCGCTAACCGATCCTCCATACTGCTGGATATGACTCCGATGGTAGATTTGGCTTTCTTATTAGTGGCCTTCTTCATGCTCACAACTCAGTTTGCAGCCGAAGCACCAGTCACAGTACATATACCTAAGTCTACGGACCATGTAGAGGCGTCTACCAATATGCTTACTTTATTGATTTCGAAAGAGGGAAAGGTGTTTTATGATATGGATAATCAATTGAAGCGAGCAGCATTGATCCAGGAAATAGGCATTAAATATGGGATTCATTTTAACCAGCGGCAAATAGCTGATTTCTCTACAATGAATTTCTTCGGGATGGATATTCGCCAGTTACCCGGTTTCTTAAGTCTTAGTTCAGAAGAACGGAAGCTGGTGACTCAATCGGGCATTCCGATAGAAGAGGCCAACAACCAACTGGCCTACTGGCTGGTATATTCCAGAATGGTCAACCCGCAATTGCGCATTGCGATTAAAGGTGATGAAGCAGCAGCTTATCCATTGGTAAAAAAGCTTATTCATACGTTGCAAGACAACAATATCAATCGCTTTGGGTTAATTACCGACTTGGAATTAGGCAAATTGAATTGATTTTTACGCAGGCCTTGAGAAAATAGACAAATAAAGTATGTCTATTTTGGACGTATTTTGTCAATTGTATATCTTTACTTGCAAAAAGAAGATGGCTTATGAATGTACATTTGACCAAATACTTCGAATCTTTCATTAGTGAGAAGATCGGTTCTGGTAAATACACCAATGCTAGCGAAGTGATCCGAGCCGGTCTGCGAGCTTTGGAGCAACAAGAGAAAATGCAGGAGTTACGTCTACAGATTGAGAAAGGGTATATAGGCGAACCAGTAAACTTTGATGCAGAGGCTATTAAACAGCACGGACGCCGACTTAAGGGTCAAGGCCTTGAAAAGCCATTGCCGTAATGATAACTTACCAACTAAGTCCTGCGGCAAGAAACGACTTAGCAGATATCTGGTTATACCTGTCAGAAAACGCCAGCGATCAGAAGGCGGATGCCTTTATTGATGAGTTCGGAGAAAAATGCCAGAAACTCGTGCTGCATCCCTTCCTGGGTCGAGCAAGAGAAGAACTACACAAAGGCCTACGAAGTTTACCCTTTCATCCCTATCTGCTTTTTTATGATCTTCCTTCCCCTAGTTTGCTGGTGATTCGGCGGGTGCTTCACCAACGTCAGGACATCGACTCCATCTTGGGTCAAGATTAACCGGTTTTGCCTAGGCTAATGCCAAGCAAAATCGGTCAAGTCTTTCTACAGTAGATTTTTATTCTATTATTCTACCCACTTCTTTACTTCGTCTAGCGTAGGCATTGGGACGTCTAATTTCAGTTTCTTTCGCATGCCGCCCAAGCTATTATAGAGTTTATTCGGGTTTTCATCTTTCAGTTTTTCAACCTGGGTCAAGCCCAATCCCTTCAATACCTGAATCCATTCTTTAGCAATGCCCTTGGCTTCGTATTCCTCGTCCGTGGCTACTTTGGCCTTCTTTTCCGCCTTCATTTGTGGGAAGAAAAGCACGTCCTGAATAGAATTGGAGTTGGTCATAATCATAGAAAGGCGGTCGATGCCGATGCCTAAGCCAGCGGTTGGTGGCATACCATATTCCAAAGCACGTAGAAAATCCTCATCTAGTACCATCGCTTCGGTATCGCCGCGTTTGCCTAGCTCTAACTGATCTTCGAATCGTTGCCGCTGGTCAATCGGGTCGTTGAGTTCCGAGAAGGCATTACAGATTTCCTTGCCGTTGCAAATAGCCTCGAAGCGTTCTACCAAGCCTTCCTTCGTCCGATGTTTTTTCGCCAAAGGCGACATTTCTACGGGATAATCAGTGATGAAAGTCGGTTGGATGAGTTGATGTTCGCAGGTTTCGCCAAATATTTCGTCAATTAACTTGCCTTTACCCATACTTTCATCTACGGGCACATTCAGTTTTTTTGCTGTTGTTCGCAGTTGGGCTTCATCCATGTCCGTGATATCAATCCCCGTGAAGTGGTGAATAGCCTCAAACATAGTAAAGCGTTTCCAAGGTCGCTGGAAATTAATGATATGTTCTCCTACCGGTATTTCGGTAGTTCCGTGCAAATTCATGGCTACCTTCTCTACCATCTCCTCTACTAGGTTCATCATCCATTCGTAGTCTTTGTAGGCTACATATAATTCAACCTGTGTAAATTCAGGATTATGGAAACGATCCATGCCTTCGTTACGGAAATCTTTGGCGAACTCATATACGCCATCGAAACCGCCTACGATTAACCTTTTCAGGTAAAGCTCGTTGGCAATCCGCAGGTAAAGGGTCATGTCGAGCGAATTGTGGTGAGTCTTGAATGGACGCGCTGCCGCACCACCGTATAAGGGTTGCAAAATGGGCGTTTCTACTTCCAGGTAACCCCGGTTATTCAAATAGTCGCGGATGGTAGATACCAATTGAGTTCGCTTGCGGAAAGTTTCGCGTACGTGTGCATTCACAATCAAGTCTACGTACCGTTGGCGGTAACGCAATTCTGGGTCAGTAAAGGCATCGTAGGTCTGAATATTGCCCTGTTCATCCTTTACTTCCCTAACGACTGGAAGTGGGTGGAGAGACTTGGTTAATATTTTAAATTCATTGACATGAATAGACACCTCGCCCGTTTGGGTCGTAAAAACGAATCCTTTTACTCCGATGATATCACCGATGTCAAGTAGCTTTTTGAAAACTGTATTGTATAAGGTCTTGTCGTCGCCTGGACAAAGGTCATCCCGTCGGAAGTACAACTGGATTTTGCCCGTAGCATCCTGAATTTCGGCGAAGGAGGCACTTCCCATCACCCGAAACATCATTAGCCGGCCAGCGATGGAGATGTCTTTATAATCGTTTTTATTCCTTTCATAGTTGCGGTGAATGTCTTCTGCCGTTACGTTGATGGGAAATAGTTCGGAAGGGTAGGGTTCAATACCCATTCGAATCAAATCTTCGCGCTTTTCACGCCTTTTTAACTCTTGTTCGCTCAACTGCATAATATAATATAAGATTAGCTAGGGGACGTCCATTAGCGTAGTTCCCAGCCCAATGTAAATTTTTGCAAAGATAGAAGAAAGGGCAGAATGGTCGATATACATTTGTTATTCCACTCGGACTAATGTATACCTGACGCTTCATTACCCTAAAGATTGCCTCATGACTTGTCTTATCAATTGATGAGATATAGGCAAAAAAAAGGTCTGTGAGGACACAGACCTTGGAATGAGGCTCACTTTTTTGTTGGTGTACTATTGAAAAATCAACAAGTTAAATATTATTGGAAGAAAGCTTAGCTCCCAAATATTCGCGATTCATGCGGGCAATATGCTCTTGGCCAATGCTCTTGGGACATTCTGCCGAACAGGCTCCCGTATTGGTACAGGCCCCAAATCCTTCCAGATCCATTTGAGCAACCATTTTTTCAGCCCGTTCTTTCCTTTCGGCCTTGCCTTGTGGCAATAACGCTAGTTGAGAAACTTTTGCTGCAACAAACAACATAGCCGAAGCATTTTTACAAGCGGCTACGCAGGCTCCACAGCCAATACAAGCGGCCGCATCCATGGCTTCTTCTGCGACAATACGGGGTATCAGAATTTCATTCGCGTCTCTTGGGCTACCTGTGTTTACCGAAACGTAACCACCAGCCTGGATTATACGGTCAAAGGAAGTCCGGTCTACGCATAAGTCTTTAATAATAGGAAAAGCACTCGCTCGCCATGGCTCAACATAAATAGTATCGCCATCAGTAAAACTCCGCATATGGAGCTGGCAAACGGCGGCTTTCTGTTGAGGCCCGTGTGCACGTCCATTGATGTAGAGCGAACAAGAACCACAAATACCTTCCCGACAATCGTGGTCGAAGGCAACAGGCTCTTTATTTTCCCGGATCAGTTGTCCATTGAGTATATCCAGTACTTCCAAGAAGGACATATCTTCGGAAATGTCCGTTATTTTATAATCTACCAAATTACCTGACGAGTTTGCATCCTTTTGCCGCCAGATTTTCAAGGTTAAGTTCATAGAATGATGGGTTGATATGCTGATGTGCTGGTGTGCTGATTGTTTTGAATAAATCAATCAGCACATCAGCACATCAGCTAATTAGCATATTACTTATAGCTTCTTTGCGATAATTTCACATTTTCGAAGATGAGTTCTTCCTGGTGAAGCTGCTCTGGCTGGTTATCTCCTTTATATTCCCACGCAGCGACGTAGGCAAACTTGTCATCATCTCGTTGAGCTTCGCCATCTTCCGTTTGGTATTCTTCACGGAAGTGACCTCCGCAAGATTCTTCCCGGTTTAGGGCGTCGTCTACCATCAACTCGCCTAACTCCAGGAAGTCTGCTACCCGAAGGGCTTTTTCCAACGTTTGATTCAGGTCTTCATTGACACCCGTTACTTTCACATTGGTCCAGAATTCCTTACGCAATACCTGAATTTTTATCTTAGCAGTCTTCAAACCTTCCGCTGTTCGCGACATACCGCAGTAGTCCCACATCAAATGACCTAATTCACGATGGAAATCATCGGCAGTTTTCTTTCCATTGATAGAAAGTAGTTTCTTGGTGCGTTCCTCCACTACTTGCACGGCTTCCTTAAAAGCTGGGTGATCAGTAGGAAGTTTGTCGGAGGCTGATACTGTAGCTAGGTAATTGCCGATGGTATAAGGAAGTACAAAATAACCGTCTGCTAGTCCCTGCATCAATGCACTGGCTCCTAATCGGTTAGCGCCATGGTCAGAGAAGTTGCATTCGCCCATCGCATACAGGCCAGTAATAGAAGTCATCAGGTTATAGTCTACCCAAAGGCCGCCCATGGTATAGTGTACTGCCGGATAAATGCGCATAGGCACTTGGTAAGGGTCTTCGCCAGTAATCTTTTCGTACATCTCAAACAAATTGCCATACTTGGCTTCGATTACCTTGCGACTATCACGTTTTATGGCATCTGCAAAGTCGAGGTATACGGCCAGTTTTTTTCCTCCTGCTCCTGCTTTTCCTACGCCCCGTCCTTCGTCACACACATATTTGGCATTACGCGAAGCTACGTCCCGTGGCACCAGGTTTCCGAAAGCAGGATACCTACGCTCCAGAAAATAATCACGTTCTGCTTCAGGAATATCACCAGGCGCGCGATTATCGTTCATTTTCTTAGATACCCATACCCGCCCATCATTCCGTAATGATTCGGACATCAAGGTTAGTTTCGATTGGTGATCGCCCGAAACAGGGATACAGGTGGGGTGAATTTGAGTAAAGCAAGGGTTGCCAAAGTAGGCTCCCTTTTTGTGCGCCCGCCAGGCAGCGGTAGCATTGCAGTATAAAGCATTCGTAGAAAGATAAAATACGTTTCCGTACCCGCCAGTAGCCAGAACAACGGCGTGGGCCGAGTGAGATTCAACCTTCCCAGTAATCAGATTGCGGGTAATAATGCCTCGTGCTTTGCCGCCCTCTACCACCAGGTCGAGCATTTCGGACCGGGTATAGAGCTTTACTTTGCCAGTAGCAATCTGCCGGCTTAGCGCACTATAGGCTCCTAATAACAATTGCTGACCAGTTTGGCCTCGGGCGTAGAAGGTACGCGATACTTGTGCGCCTCCAAAAGAACGGTTAGCTAATAAGCCGCCGTATTCACGGGCAAATGGCACACCTTGCGCTACGCATTGATCAATAATATTGACACTTACTTGAGCCAGGCGGTAAACGTTTCCTTCGCGGGCACGGTAATCGCCCCCTTTGATTGTATCATAAAATAAGCGGAATACGCTATCGCCATCATTCTGATAGTTTTTGGCCGCATTAATACCGCCTTGGGCAGCAATACTATGAGCTCGTCGTGGGCTTTCGTGGTAGGTAAATACTTTTACGTTATAGCCTAACTCGGCCAGTGAAGCGGCGGCAGAAGCGCCTGCTAAACCAGTTCCCACAATAATAATATCGTATTTCCGCTTATTAGCTGGGTTTACCAGCTTCATATCAAACTTATGCTTGGCCCATTTTTCAGCCAGTGGTCCGTCTGGTATTTTTGAATCTAATTTCATACGCTAATCAGGAAATAACCTATAGAGTTTGCTTGAAGAATATGACCAATGGAATGGCTGCAAATGCCGCTGGGATGATAATAGAAAAGGCAAGACCAATGTTCTTAATCACAGGCGTGTATTTCGGATGCTTTAACCCAAGTGTTTGAAAGGCACTTTGAAAACCATGAGATAAGTGAAAGGCCAGAAAGCCCATGGAAATAACATATATAGCTACGAGCCAGCTTTGACTAAAAGCCTGGTAAGTTATCTCGTATAAATCTTTATACTCTTCGCCTCCGTAAGATGTCATGGGCATAATGCCAAACTTAGAACGGTACCAAAGCCCCTTCAGGTGAATTACCAGGAAAATTAGAATGACTGTTCCTAAGATTCCCATGTTACGCGAAGACAAAGAGCTATTTTCTGAGGGTTTGTTGTAAGCATAGCCAGTTGGGCGAGCTTTGCGGTTTCGGTTAGTCAATAATACACTCACAACAATGTGAAGTAAGATGAGAAAGAAGTTAACGATAGAAATCGTTTGAATCAGAGGATTAATACCCATGAAGTGAGCATATTTATTAAAAGCTTCCCCACCATCATTTTGTAGCAATTGCAGATTTCCTATAAGGTGAACAACCAAAAATAAGATGAGGAAAAAGCCGGTTAGCGCCATCAACACTTTGCGCCCAATCGTGCTTGTTAAGGTTTGTGTAATCCAACTCATTTTAAAAGTGTAAAATTGATAAGGTTAGATGAAAATTGTTTAACTTAAAATTTAGACATCTCGCTTTTTTTAACTAGAAGCTAAGCTATTATAGCCTGGAAATAAATTCTTTACAAAGGCTAGTTTACCTGAAAAAAAGGGAATTTGAAAGCTTTCCGAACGAACCGTTCAAAGATAGGCCCAGGTATATTATCAAACAAATTGACCGACTTATTTTAAGTAATTCTAAATTGTATCCTTTTATGTTGAACAATGTTTGTTTTGGTTATCCGTTTCGTAATAGTCGAATGTATAACACACTGATATGTTTTTTTGTTTAAGGTTGTATAATCATTAAATTACTATGCTAATATTGTTAATTCATTAACTAATGCAATTGAATTTATGCGGCTATATGATATGAGATATCTATATATAATCACGGCCACACTACTTGCTAGCGTGTGGTTGAGTACAGAAGCAAAAGCTACCCACTTACGGGCAGGAGAGATTATAGCAGTTCGAGACTCACTAAATCCGTTCAAGTATTATTTTACATTAACTACATATACCGACAATGTAGGTGGGGTACAAGCAAATGATGCCCAAGATGAAGTAGTTTTTTATTTTGGAGATGAGCTCGCCGGACAAACTGGCACGCCTGCTAGCCGGGATAATGGAAATGGTACCAGAATTGGTACATCGGAGACCAGTGTCAATTATTACAAAACTGATCACGTGTTTTCGGGTAATGGGGTCTATTCTATTCGGGTAGGGATTCAGAATCGGAATGCCGGGGTAATAAACCTTGGGAATAACTCTAGTGACATTAGTTTTTTTGTGGCCACTACTATTCTAATTAACCAGCAACTAGGTTTTAACCAGACACCTATTCTCAAAAACCCACCACTAGATCAGGCTTGCGTTGGACAACGCTTTATTCATAACCCTGCTGCTTGGGACAAGGATGGCGACAGCATTAGTTACCGACTTACTCAGCCACGCGAGGTTTTAAGTGATGATAGAACGGGAACGGGCATCTTAATACCAGGTTACCAAGATCCGGCTAATGGGCCTACTTTTATCGGAGGGCAAAACGAAGCCAAAAATGCCCCCGCTTCCTTTAGTATTAATGCGACGAAAGGCGATTTGATTTGGGATGCTCCGGCCAAGCCAGGGGAGTATAACGTAGCATTTACAGTAGTAGAATGGCGCAATGGGATCGCCATTAGTGAGATTATCCGCGATATGCAGATTATTGTCAAGGATTGTAATGATAAAAGACCTCAACTCATCATTCCTAATGATACCTGTGTGGCCGCTGGATATAAATTTCAAAATGTACTGATTACGGCAACTGACCCGGATAATAACCCTATTACCATAACCTCAGATACTACTTCCAGTGGGGTGTATGGGCCCGATTTCCCTTTGCCCTTGGCTACGTTTACTCCGAGTGTACTACCACAACCTCAGCCCAGTACTCCCAATCCAGCTTCAGGTCGTTTTAACTGGCAGACTTCCTGCAACCATATTCGGCAACAGCCTTATAGTATCCTTTTCAAGGCCGAAGACAATCCGCCGCCTGTGGGCAGCAGCAAAACAGTTAATAAACTGACTGACTTAAAAACTTGGCGAATTACGGTCGTCGGCCCAAAACCCGAAACTCTCAAGGGTGTTCCCAATGCGGGAACAAAATCGGTGACGCTTACCTGGAAAAGTTATTCATGTCAATTGCCGGGGGCACAAATTTTCATCTGGCGAAAGGTGGGTTGCGGTTACGAGCCTGGCCCATGTGAAACAGGCTTGTCTCCTTCTAGTGGCTATGTAATCGTTAATGATCAACCCATTCCCGTTTCAGATACTACTTTTACTGATACCAACAGAGGGCTAGGGTTGGATCCGGGAGTAACCTATAGTTACCGAATTTCAGTGGGTTTTGCCCCGCCTTCGGGTGGCGCTAGTCTAGCTTCGGATGAGGTTTGCGTATCTTTTCCTATTGTGGTACCGGTTATTACGCACGTGACGGTAGAGGTAACCAATAAAGCAGGCGGACCAAACAATGGCAAAATTACTGTGAAATGGTTACGCCCCTTAGATTTAGATCTCACCACAAATCCCGGACCCTATACCTATCGGCTTTCTCGCGCTATTGGGCAAAGCGGTACTAATTTTACGCCTGTTTTCACCACTACTTTTAGCGAATTTGCTAGTGGTATAACAAGTTTTAAGGATAGTCTTTTGAATACAAGGGACTTATCATATCGTTATCGCTTGGAATTTACTTCGACTCCTAATCAAGTAAAACCAGATAGCTCCAACGCAGCCAGTAGCGTTCGGTTAGATTCCCTACCAGTGGTCAATGCGGTTAATTTAAGCTGGCAGGCTCATGTGCCTTGGTCTAATGATAATCAAACGCACATTGTTTATCGCGAAAGACGCAATCAGCCAGGCGTGTTTAATATTATTGCACAGGTGCCAGTGCTGGGATCTGCCACTTTTCAGTATCGGGATGATGGAATTGATCGCTTTCAGGCAGATGGAATCGAATCCTTTGCGCTAAGTGCTGATTCGGTCTATTGTTACAAAGTGACAACTGTTGGAACGTATGGGAATCCACTCATTAAGCCAAACCTGTTATTAAATGATTCACAAGAAATTTGCGCTTCTCCCCGTGATACTGTTCGGCCATGTATACCAGTGCTTACTATAGATGATTCTGAATGCATTGATTACTATGTACAGAAAGAGGTACGACCAACGGATTGTAATGGCCCTTATGCTAACCAGCTAACCTGGACTTATCCTACCCAGGATGCGCAGGGTATCAAGTGTAAAGAAGCAGTAAAGTATAACCTTTACTATACGCGCTATGAAGGTGAGGCGTTCAACTTGCTGAGTACTATTCCAGCACCAGAAATGGCCTTTACCCATAAGGATATATCTTCTTATGCGGGCTGTTATTATGTAACGGCTGTGTCTCGCTCAGGCAATGAAAGCTTGCCCAGCAAGATTGTTTGTAAAGACAATTGTCCTTATTATGAGTTGCCCAATGTATTTACGCCTAATGGGGATGGACAAAATGATAAGTTTGAGCCTTTCCATTGTCCACAGTTTGTGGAGTCGGTCAACTTTGTCGTCTATAATCGTTGGGGAAGAAAAGTCTTTGAAAGCGATCGTAATATTATGATTAACTGGGATGGCCGGCTAGGCTCAGACGCAGATACGCAAGGGAAAGAGTTAGCTTCTTGGGTGTACTACTACATCGCCAAAGTGAAATTTCAACGCCTGCGGCGACAAGACGAATGGCAGACGATTAAAGGCTGGGTGCAAATCCTTAAGTAGTCACAAGCTGAGTTAGGGCTGTCTTTCGCTATAAAAATACCATCTTCTTGAACTGATAGTATCCCAAAAGGATTCTCAGTATAAGAAGATGGTATTTTTTTTAATGCCACGCAACCTTTTGAAGTTTCTATGCATCTTGGTATCAGAATCACTTCGGCACCAATGAATTTTAAAATTTTACCTTATCAACAACAGGAAGAAAAATGGATAAGGGCTTGCCAGAAAGGCGAGGCAACTGCTCAGCGGCAGGTATACGAAAAGTATGCCCGTAAGATGCTAGGCGTTTGTCTACGTTATGCGAACGATTCTTTCGAGGCCGAAGAAATTTTGATTAGTGGATTTTTGAAAGTATTTGACAAAGTAGGGCAATTTAAGGGAGAGGGTAGTTTTGAAGGTTGGATTAGGAAAATTATGGTAAATCAGGCGTTAAGCTACCTAAGAAAAAATAAAAGCATCTACCTGGAAACTGATTTAGAAAAAGCAGATTACGAGCCCGATTTTCAAAGCCCGAACAGTCACTTAGAAGCAGAAGATTTGCTCATAATGATTCAGCAATTGCCTCCAGGATATAAAACAGTATTTAACTTATATGCCATCGAAGGTTATTCACACAAAGAAATTGCCAATCTGCTTCACATTAGTGAAAGTACTTCTAAATCACAGTTGTGCAGGGCAAGGGCACTATTGCAACAGTATTTAGCGGAAAGTGAAAGCGAAACCAAAATAACGCATTATGGAAATGGAAGATAATTCGATAGACCAACTTTTTTCTAACAAACTAAGTGACTTTGAAAAAGCACCAAATGCGTCTCTGTGGAAGCAGCTACAAAAAAGAAAGCAGGCAAAGCAGAGAAGAGTAGCTATTTGGTTTTCTACCATTGCTGCCTCATTGGTAATACTGCTATTATCTGGAATTGTGGTATGGCAACACTTGGGGGAAAGTAGCTCAGATATGGGATTTGCAGGAATAAGTACTGTAAAAGAGGGAGCCGCTATAAAATACAAAGCATATAAATTTAAGCAGAGAGTTGTAGAAAGAGTTGTACCAAAAGCCCAGCCAAGTCTGCCAGAAAAATCTATAGCAGTTGAAAAGAAGCCAGCTCGCTCTTCATTAACTCTGGCAAAAGCCCCTCAGAAATTAAAAGCTATCAAGCACCAGGCTCCGGTTATTCACGTGCAGGACGAGGCTCCTATACTATCAATGCCAATACAGGAGGTTATATTACCAGAATCGATAGAACATCCTACCAATACGACAGTTGTAGTCATTAATATAGCTGAAGTAGAAGAGGTAGAAGCCTCTGTCACACCAAACGAATCGCAAGAGCCTCTATTGGTAAATGAACCCCAAAATGACCATGAAAAAAAGAAAACCAAAGCAGGACGTTTGTTGCAACAATTTAAGAATGTAAAAAACGGTGAAAAGATTGATTGGAATGAAATAGGACTTCATCCTGAAAACTTTTTGGCTTTGGTTAGACCTAACCGCGAGCATGAAAAGACCTCTAAATAAATAATTCAATTACTCTGTTAAAATAAACCCCATGAAAAGAATGTATATGCTAGTTATCGGTCTATTGGGGCTGATACAGGGAGGATATGGCCAGATTACTCCTAATAAATCCTTGGCTAAAGATTCAGTTGTTGTCACCTTTGGAAACAAAACCCGAATGATTATTGTGTCCGAAGAAAAGGGAGGTGTACAACACTTGCAGAAGTACGATTTCAACGAAATCCTGAAGGATGTTGGGATTTTTACAGAAAATGCCAAGGATAAGGAAACCTATCTTTATATAAACGAGACTACAGGTAAGCGCTATCTGAAAGATACCACGCTGGTAATGAAGGAAAAGACAGAACCACGAACCGAAACAAAGGCAGAGCAGGATTCAACGCTAACCAGCAAAAAAGAGGATTCAAATAATGATAATAACCATCAAAAAGACCATCATCATTGGCATCATAACCGTACCGAATTTGCTATAGACCTAGGGTTCAATACCTATATGGAGAATGGAAAAATACCTTCCCGTTACAATTCTGATTATGGCTTATCTCCTTTACGCTCTCGTTATATCGCTCTTAGTATTATGCACAGCCAAAGAATTGGCGGTAGGAAAAGCCCTTTTTATGTCCGGACGGGAATAGAAGTGGCCTGGAACAACCTTATGCTCGAAGGGAATAATTATGTCAAGCAAACCCCAAGCGGAATTACTTTTCCTGAATACGTGAATAACACAAGCACGACTGTTAGTGTAGAAAAAAGTAAGCTAGTCGTTCCGTATCTTAGTATTCCCGTGGTTCCTACACTTCAGTTTCGAAATAAACATGGGCGACAGATTTTCCGGATAGGTGCAGGTGGCTATGCTGGAGTGCGTTTGGGCAGTCATACTAAATTGAAGTACGAAGACAACGGTACAAAAGGCGAAGTGAAGGAATATGGCAGTTTCTACCTGAACGATTTTCGTTATGGCCTGATGGCACAGATTGGCGTCAATGGTTTATGTATTTTTGCCAAATATGACCTTAATCCTCTCTTTAATACGGAGAGAGGGCCTGATTTTCACGTTCTTAGCTTCGGACTTTCTTTCTTTACTTTTTAATTACAAAATAGTCTAAGTATTAAACCCTGCCGAGCAATAAGTTCGGTAGGGTTTATTTTAAAAGACGTAAATGCAGGCTTGAAAAGACAAAAGAAAGAAGTTTATAAAAATATTTTTTCTGCAATCATTTGACTTAACGAAAAAACACCTAATTTTGCAACTCCTTAAACGAAACATAACCCTTTGTAAGCGGGGCTTGTTATTTAAGTAGCTCTTTTTTTTATTGTTCGGGGAGATTCCAGAGTGGCCAAATGGATCAGACTGTAAATCTGCTGTCGTCAGACTTCGGAGGTTCGAATCCTCCTCTCCCCACCAATTAAAACGAACAGTATAGATTGCTTTTGTTGTTAATTGAAAACGCGGGAGTAGCTCAGCTGGTAGAGCGACAGCCTTCCAAGCTGTAGGTCGCGGGTTCGAACCTCGTCTCCCGCTCTGGTCTAGCTGTTAGCAGTCAGTAATTAGTTTAGCTTTTTAAGTTAACTGATTACTGACTGCTAACAGCTAATTTTGCCGACGTAGCTCAGTGGTAGAGCACTTCCTTGGTAAGGAAGAGGTCGCGGGTTCGATTCCCTTCGTTGGCTCTAAGCATCAACGGCTTCTAGTTTATTATTTTATTACATTAACCATTCCAACTTAAAACTGAGAATTTTCAAACATGGCTAAAGAGAATTTTGACCGCTCCAAACCTCACGTGAATATTGGCACCATCGGTCACGTTGACCACGGTAAGACTACCCTCACTGCTGCAATTACTAAGGTTTTGTCAGAGAAGGGCTTAGCTGAGAAGAGAGATTTTTCTCAGATTGACAATGCTCCTGAAGAAAAAGAAAGAGGTATTACTATTAATACTTCTCACGTAGAATATTCAACTGTTGCTCGTCACTATGCTCACGTTGACTGTCCTGGTCACGCTGATTATGTGAAGAACATGGTTACGGGTGCTGCCCAAATGGACGGTGCTATCTTGGTTGTAGCTGCTACTGACGGCCCTATGCCTCAGACACGTGAGCACATTCTTTTGGCTCGTCAAGTAGGTGTTCCTCAACTGGTAGTGTTCATGAACAAAGTGGACATGGTAGATGATCCAGAATTGTTAGAACTGGTAGAAATGGAAATTCGTGAATTATTGAGTTTCTATGAATTCGATGGTGATAACATTCCAGTAATTCAAGGTTCTGCTTTAGGTGGTCTGAATGGAGATCCTAAGTGGGTTGCTACTATTGAACAATTGATGGAAGCTGTAGATAGCTGGATTCCGATTCCAAAGCGTCTGACTGAACTTCCTTTCTTGATGCCAGTAGAAGACGTATTCTCTATCACTGGTCGTGGTACTGTAGCTACAGGCCGGATTGAAAGAGGTATTATCAACTCTGGTGAGCAAGTTGAAATCCTTGGTATGGGTGCTGAAAACCTTAAATCGGTTGTAACGGGTGTGGAAATGTTCCGCAAAATCCTTGACCGTGGTGAGGCTGGTGATAACGTAGGTCTGCTACTGAGAGGTATTGAAAAGACTGATATCCGTCGTGGTATGGTAATCTGTAAGCCCGGCTCTGTGAAACCTCACAGTGAGTTCAAGGCTGAAGTATATATCTTGTCAAAAGAAGAAGGTGGTCGTCATACACCATTCTTTAATAGATATCGCCCTCAGTTCTATTTGCGTACTACTGATGTAACTGGTGAAATCATGCTGCCTGAAGGGGTAGAAATGGTAATGCCTGGTGATAACATCACAATTACTGTAAGATTATTGAATACTGTTGCTATGGAAAAAGGTTTGCGTTTTGCTATCCGTGAGGGTGGAAGAACAGTAGGTGCTGGCCAGGTGACTGAGATTATTAGCTAAATAATCAAACATACAAATGGGTTCCCGGCTTTTTCGGGAACCCATTTGTATGTTAAATAAAAAGCAGTATCTTTGCAGTCCGTTTTTGAAACTGCTTCATACGGGAGTAGCTCAATTGGTAGAGTAGCGGTCTCCAAAACCGTTGGCTGGGGGTTCGAGTCCCTCCTCCCGTGCGCATCATCATTAATCCGAAAATCAATGGATAAAGTCTTAGCTTTCCTAAAAGATTCTTACGAAGAGATAAAAAGCAACGTTACTTGGCCTAAGTATGATGAACTTCAGAAAAGTTCTACCTTGGTACTAGTCGCATCTTTGATTTTTGCTGTACTCGTAGGGGCTGTTGATTTTGCATTCAAAAATGGAATGCAATATTACTATGATCTTTTCCGTCAATAATTCCCTCTAAAAGCCTTAAGACATGAGTGAATTAAAGTGGTATGTGGTGCGAGCAGTTTCTGGCCAGGAAAGAAAAGTAAAGTCTTATCTTGAAACGGAAATTTTGCGTCAGAGCTTAAGTGATTTTATTCCTCAAGTGCTTATTCCTTCTGAGAAGGTGTATGAAATGAGAAATGGAAAAAAGAGAGTAAGAGAAAAGAGCTTTTTTCCTGGTTATATCATTATCTCAGCTGATTTATCCAACGGTGAAGTACTGCATACTATTACCAGTATCCCAGGAGTTATTGGGTTTTTAGGTTCTAACGACGGAGGTGTCGCTCGTACACCAGTCCCTTTAAGAGTATCTGAGGTTAATCGCATCCTAGGTAAAGTAGATGAAACGGATAAGCAGGATGCTAAATTAGAAACGCCTTTTATCGTAGGAGAAACAGTCAAGGTGATGGATGGTCCTTTCAATGGATTTACTGGCGTTGTAGAAGAAGTTTTGGAAGAAAGAAAGAAGCTCAAAGTGATGGTGAAAATCTTTGGTAGAAATACCCCTGTTGAGTTGAATTATATGGAAGTGCAAAAGCAAGACTAGCTGTATTGCTAGGATTTACATTCAATTACAAAGACAATGGCTAAAGAAATTGGTGGTTATGTTAAGCTACAAGTAAAAGGAGGGTCAGCCAATCCTTCCCCACCCATCGGTCCTGCCTTGGGTAGTAAGGGCTTGAATATCATGGAGTTCTGTAAGCAGTTTAATGCCCGGACTCAGGATAAGCAAGGAATGGTGTTACCAGTTTTAATTACTTATTATAAAGATAAATCTTTTGAATTTGTAATCAAAACCCCTCCAGCTCCCATCTTACTCATGGAAGCATCTAAAGTAAAGGCTGGTTCAGCCCAACCTAATCGTAACAAAGTAGGTTCAGTGACCTGGGATCAGGTAAAGACAATAGCTGAAACCAAAATGCCGGATTTAAATGCCTTTACGCTCGAATCAGCTATGAAAATGGTGGCTGGTACTGCACGTAGTATGGGTTTAACTGTTGCAGGTAGTGCTCCTTGGGAAAAATAGTTCAAATACGATGGAGTGTCATGTCCGAGTGGGCAAAAATGGCACGTTAGTACATCATTTTATATACAATGGCAAAATTAACTAAAAAAAAGAAAGACGCGCTTGGTAAATATGACCCTACAAAGGCATACTCACTAGCGGAAGCTGCCGATATCCTTAAGCAGATATCTTACACGAAGTTCGATAGTTCAGTAGATATCGATGTTCGCTTAGGTGTAGATCCACGCAAAGCCGATCAAATGGTAAGAGGCGTGGTAGCCCTACCACACGGAACCGGTAAAGACGTAAAAGTTTTGGTTTTGTGTACGCCTGATAAAGAAGCCGAAGCGAAAGCTGCTGGAGCTGACTTTGTTGGTTTAGACGAGTATATTCAGAAGATCGAGCAAGGTTGGACGGATATTGACGTTATAATCACTATGCCTACTGTAATGGCAAAAGTAGGAAAGCTGGGCAGAGTATTAGGACCGAGGGGCTTAATGCCTAATCCTAAATCTGGTACAGTTACTCAGGATGTAGGAAAAGCAGTGAAGGAAGTAAAGGCCGGTAAAATTGATTTCAAAGTAGATAAGTTTGGTATTATACATACCAGCATTGGTAAGGTATCTTTCTCTCCGGAGAAACTTGCTGAAAATGCCCAGGAAGTACTCAATACATTGATGAAGCTGAAGCCTTCATCAGCTAAAGGCACCTATGTTAAAACGGTGTATTTGTCGAGTACGATGAGTCCCAGTGTAAACATTGATAAAAGCACAGTCGCAGGAATATAGCCATGACACGGGAAGAAAAAGCCGTCATTATTGACGAATTAAAAGAAAAATTTGCATCCAATCCCTACTTCTATATTACCGATACCGGTGGTATGACTGTAGCAGACATAAACAATTGGAGACGGATGTGTTTTGAGAAAGGTATTGAATACCGTGTAGTAAAAAACACTTTGATCAAGAAAGCATTAGAGTCCCTTCCTACGGACTACTCTTCATTTAATGATCAAGTGTTGACTGGTTTTTCTGGAGTGATGTTTTCTTCAGAGTCCGGAAAAGCACCTGCTGCTCTCATAAAAGCTTATAGAAAAGCAAAAACTAGTGAAAAACCAATTCTGAAAGGTGCCTCAATCGATTCAGCTATTTTCATTGGTAATGAAAATCTGGATATGTTGATTAGCCTGAAGTCTAAGGAAGAACTTATTGGTGAAATCATCGGTCTGTTACAATCTCCTGCTAAGAATGTGATCTCTGCTTTACAAAGTGGTGGAAACAAACTGGCGGGTATATTAAAAACCCTTTCCGAAAAGGAATCATAAGTAAGGCTTCCAATTTAATTTATATTTTTATCCCGAATCTTTTAACTTACAATACAAATGGCAGATTTGAAAGCGTTCGCAGAGCAGTTGGTAAACTTGACTGTGAAAGAAGTGAATGAGTTAGCAACCATCCTAAAGGATGAGTATGGTATAGAGCCAGCCGCTGCTGCGCCAGTAGCTGCAGCTGCTTCTTCTGGAAATGATAATGGTGCTCCAGCAGTTGCTGAAAAGACATCTTTCGATGTTATTCTGAAAAGCGCGGGTGCTGCTAAATTACAGATTGTAAAACTGGTGAAAGACCTAACAGGTCTTGGTCTGAAAGAAGCTAAGGAATTAGTTGACTCTTCACCAAAGGCTGTAAAAGAAGGCGTTACGAAAGACGAAGCAGAAGCGCTGAAGAAACAATTAGAAGAAGCTGGTGCTGAAGTAGAGGTAAAATAGTTGATCCAATCCTATTTTTAACATAAAGCCCCTATGGTTAGGCCTGGCGAAAGTCAGGTCTTTTCCTGTTTGTACATAATTATATATCATTAATTATGTACTTTCTCCAATTCAATAAATATTTTTTATGATTTCAACAGTTTTAATGGTTACGGCTGTTGAAATCTTTTCTCTTCTGTAAACCTAACCCTTCAAAACCTTGGCTAAGCAGAATCAAGTAGATCGAGTAAGTTTTGCATCTATCAAATCAGTGATTGAATATCCTGATTTTTTAGACATTCAACTGCAATCGTTTAAGGATTTTTTCCAACTGGAAACCCCCGCAGAGAATCGTTCGCAAGAAGGTTTATTTAAGGTGTTTTCTGAAAACTTTCCCATCGCCGATTCTCGGGAGAATTTCGTGCTGGAATTTATAGATTATATGGTAGATCCACCCAAATATTCGGTAGATGAAGCCATTGACCGAGGACTGACTTATTCGGTTCCTCTGAAAGCTAAATTACGGCTTTCTTGTAATGACGCAGACAATGAAGATTTTGAAACCATTGAGCAGGAAGTATTTTTAGGGAATATTCCCTATATGACTGAACGGGGCTCATTTGTAATCAATGGAGCTGAACGGGTAATTGTATCTCAACTTCACCGTTCTCCAGGGGTTTTCTTTGCTCAAAGCAAACATACCAATGGGACGAAGTTATATTCTGCTCGTATTATCCCCTTTAAAGGATCTTGGATAGAATTTGCTACAGACGTAAACAACGTAATGTACGCCTATATTGACCGGAAAAAGAAATTTCCGGTTACTACATTGTTGAGAGCTATTGGATTTGGCTCTGATAAGGATATCTTGGATTTATTCGGATTGTCAGAAGAAGTAGATGCTAAGCAGGCGACTCTGAAAAATACTATTGGACGGAAGTTAGCTGCACGTGTACTTCGTACCTGGACAGAAGATTTTGTGGATGAAGATACTGGCGAGGTAGTTTCTATTGACCGGAATGAGGTATTGCTGGAGAGAGATTCCATTATTGGTGCAGAAGATATTTCTACTATTCTGGATTCGGGTACTAAATCGATCATTCTGCATCGTGAAGATGTAAACGTGGCTGATTTTAGTATTATCTACAATACATTACAAAAAGATAGTTCTAATTCTGAAAAAGAGGCGGTCGAGCAAATCTATCGCCAGTTGCGGAATACGGAAGCGCCAGATGAGCAAACGGCTAGAGATATTATTCATAATCTGTTCTTTAGTGATAAGCGTTACGATTTAGGAGAAGTAGGTCGCTATCGGATTAATAAGAAACTGGGCTTAGATGTTGGCTCCGAGGTTCGTGTACTTACGACGGATGATATTATTTCTATTGTGAAGTATTTGATTGGACTGATCAACTCTAAAGCATTAGTAGATGATATTGATCACTTGAGCAACCGGCGGGTACGTACCGTAGGAGAACAATTATACGCTCAGTTTGGCGTAGGTTTGGCTCGGATGGCTCGTACCATTAAAGAAAGAATGAATGTGCGCGATAACGAGGATTTCAAGCCCGTTGATTTGATCAATGCCCGGACTTTATCGTCGGTCATCAATTCATTCTTTGGAACCAATCAGTTGTCTCAGTTTATGGATCAGACTAACCCTTTGGCGGAAATTACGCACAAACGGAGGATGTCGGCATTGGGGCCTGGTGGTTTATCGAGAGAGAGAGCTGGATTTGAAGTTCGTGACGTACACTATACCCACTATGGTCGTTTGTGTACCATCGAAACGCCAGAAGGCCCGAATATTGGGTTGATCTCTTCCTTGTGTGTACACGCAAAAGTCAATGGTATGGGTTTCATTGAGACTCCTTACCGTAAGATAGCAACTGGGAAAGTAGATATGAAAGAAGCAGTTGTCTATCTGACTGCTGAAGAAGAAGATACTCATTATATTGCCCAGGCTAATGCGCGTATTGATGACAAAGGGAATTTCTTACATGAGAAAGTAAAAGCTCGTTTTGAAGGTGACTTCCCTGTGTTGGAACCCGATAAACTGAGTTATATGGATGTAGCGCCTAATCAGATTGTATCGGTGGCGGCCTCGTTGATTCCTTTCCTGGAACACGATGATGCTAACCGTGCGCTGATGGGGTCTAATATGCAACGCCAGGCGGTACCATTGCTACGTCCAGAAGCTCCTATCGTGGGAACGGGTCTGGAAAAAAGAGTAGCATTGGATTCAAGGGCTTTGATTATTGCCGAAGAAGATGGAGTAATTGAATTTGTAGATTCTACTAAAATTGTTGTAAGATATAATTTGACTGAAGATCAGAAGCTAGTAAGCTTTGATGATGAGTTGAAAACATATCAACTTATTAAGTTCCGTCGAACTAATCAGGATACATGCATTAATCTGAAGCCAATTGTTTATAAGGGTACCAAAATTACCAAAGGACAAGTAATGTGCGAAGGATATGCGACCAATAACGGTGAGCTAGCTTTAGGCCGTAACTTGAAAGTCGCTTTCATGCCTTGGCAAGGATATAACTTCGAGGATGCTATTGTTATTTGTGAAAAAGTAGTGCGCGATGATATATTCACTTCATTGCACATTGAGGAGTTTGAACTTGAAGTAAGAGATACCAAACGAGGAGAGGAAGAACTGACTTCGGAAATACCGAACGTAAGTGAGGAAGCGGTGAAGAACCTTGACGAAAATGGTATCATTCGGGTCGGTGCTGAAGTGAAAGAAGGGGATATTCTGATTGGTAAAATCACTCCGAAAGGCGAAACTGATCCAACTCCGGAAGAAAAGCTGCTTCGTGCTATTTTCGGTGACAAGGCTGGTGATGTAAAAGATGCGTCTAAAAAAGCACCCCCTTCGTTAAAGGGAGTTGTTATTGACACTAAACTTTTTTCTCGTCCGAAGAAAGACAAGGACTTAAGAGCAAAGTCGAAGGACGAAGTGAAAGTGTTGATGAAGAAATATAGCCGTGAGCTACTCGCAGCACGTTCAGTGATGATCGAAAAGCTTACCATCTTGCTAGAAGGCAAAACGAGTCAAGGTGTCAAGCATAAATTCGGCGATGAAGTGTTGGTAAAGGGAGCAAAATTTGCTAAGAAAAATATCACTGAAGCCATTTTTCCCGACAAGAACATCTATCGTGACGAAAGCACTTATAATGTAGCCGAAGAAGTGAATCTTATTTCTGACATTATCCTGGATAATTGGACAGACGATTCGCATGCCAATGATTTGCTGGTGCAAATGGTGAAAAACTATAATAAAACTCGTAATGAAATCTCGGGTCGTTTCAAGCGTGAACGCTTTACGCTTGAAGTAGGAGATGAGTTACCTGCGGGTATTGTAAAACTGGCTAAAGTATACATTGCCAAGAAGCGCAAGCTGAAAGTAGGCGATAAGATGGCTGGTCGTCACGGAAATAAAGGGGTAGTTGCAAAAATTGTCCGGGCAGAAGATATGCCTTTCCTAGAAGATGGAACGCCAATGGATATCGTATTGAACCCGCTGGGCGTCCCTTCTCGTATGAACTTAGGACAGATTTATGAAACTGTTTTGGGTTGGGCTGGTGAAAAACTGCATAAGAAATATGCGACTCCAATTTTCGATGGTGCTACGGAAGACCAAGTTATAACTGAGCTGAAATTGGCAGGTCTGCCTTCATTTGGTAGAACTTATCTGTTTGATGGTTTATCAGGTGATAAGTTTGACCAACCTGTTACAGTAGGGATCATTTATATGCTGAAACTGGGTCACTTAGTAGATGATAAGATGCACGCCCGTTCTATTGGACCTTATTCATTGATTACCCAACAACCTTTGGGTGGTAAAGCTCAATTTGGTGGTCAAAGATTTGGAGAAATGGAAGTTTGGGCTCTGGAAGCCTTCGGAGCTGCCCACGTATTGCAAGAAATTCTGACCGTGAAATCAGATGATGTCATCGGTAGAGCCAAAGCTTATGAAGCCATTGTGAAAGGCGAGAATATGCCGAAGCCCAATATTCCAGAATCTTTCAATGTGTTGGTACACGAACTGAGAGGCTTAGCTCTGGAAATTACGCTGGATTAGTGTAAAAGCGCGTTGGTACTAGCCGATCTCATTTGCTAATACCCACCTACTTTCACACCTCTGATCTGAATTAGCACATCAACCTCATTAGTACATCAAAATCATGGCATTCAAAAAGAATAAGAAGCTCAATAATGATTTCTCCAAAGTTACCATCAGTCTGGCTTCTCCTGAATCTATTCTGGAAGGCTCGCATGGAGAAGTAACTCAGCCAGAGACGATCAATTACCGGACGTATAAGCCTGAAATGGGTGGATTGTTCTGTGAGCGGATCTTTGGCCCAGTAAAGGATTGGGAGTGTCATTGTGGAAAATATAAAAGAATTCGCTACAAAGGCATTATTTGTGACCGTTGCGGAGTAGAAGTAACCGAGAAGAAAGTCCGCCGTGAGCGAATGGGACATATCGAACTGGTTGTACCTGTAGCACACATCTGGTATTTTAGAAGTTTACCTAATAAAATTGGTTATTTGCTCGGCTTACCGACTAAAAAGCTTGACCAAATTATTTATTATGAAAGATATGTCGTTGTACAGCCAGGTATCAAAGCCGAAGATGGCGTAAACCAGCTTGACTTCCTGACGGAGGACGAATACCTGGACATTCTGGATAAGCTTCCTCGTGAGAACCAATTACTTGACGACAAGGATCCTAATAAATTCATCGCCAAAATGGGTGCTGAATCATTAGAAATGCTATTGTCTCGGATTGAGTTAGACGATTTGTCTTACCAATTGCGCCATTCAGCGGCCAATGATACTTCTCAGCAAAGGAAGGCAGAAGCACTAAAACGACTGAAAGTGGTAGAAGCTTTCCGTGATGCCCGTACCCGGATCGAAAACAGACCCGAGTGGATGGTCATTAGAATGGTGCCTGTTATTCCCCCAGAATTGCGGCCCTTGGTTCCTCTCGATGGTGGTCGTTTTGCAACCTCTGACTTAAATGATTTATATCGTCGGGTAATTATCCGTAATAACCGTTTGAAGCGTTTGATTGAAATCAAAGCGCCCGAAGTAATTCTTCGTAACGAAAAACGGATGTTACAGGAAGCGGTAGATTCGTTATTTGACAATTCAAGAAAAGTAAATGCTGTTCGCGCTGATGGAAACCGGGCACTGAAATCTCTTAGTGACATGCTGAAAGGCAAGCAAGGACGTTTCCGTCAGAACCTCTTGGGTAAGCGTGTCGACTATTCTGGTCGTTCAGTAATCGTAGTAGGGCCGGAGTTGAAATTGCACGAATGCGGTTTGCCTAAAGATATGGCAGCAGAATTATTTAAGCCCTTTGTCATCCGTAAACTGATTGAAAGAGGGATTGTTAAAACTGTAAAGTCAGCCAAGAAAATTGTGGATCGTAAAGATCCAGTTGTTTGGGATATTTTGGAAAATGTACTAAAAGGCCATCCAGTGATGCTTAACCGGGCGCCAACATTGCACCGTTTAGGTATTCAGGCCTTCCAGCCCAAACTTATTGAAGGAAAAGCGATTCAGTTGCACCCACTGGTTTGTACCGCATTCAACGCTGACTTTGACGGTGACCAGATGGCGGTACACGTTCCTTTGGGACACGAGGCTATCTTAGAAGCATCAATTCTGATGTTGGCTTCTCATAACATACTCAATCCTGCTAACGGAGCTCCGATTACTGTACCTTCTCAAGACATGGTGTTGGGCTTGTACTATGTAACTAAAGGCCGTAGAAGCACTCCCGAATATCCGGTTATGGGAGAGGGGATGTCGTTCTATAATGCAGACGAAGTAGTAATCGCCATCAATGAGAAAAAACTTTCCAAACATGCCCATATCAAGGTAAGGGCAAAAGTGAGGGATGAAAAGAATCAATTGGTAACCCAACTTATAGAGACCGTAGCAGGAAGGGTATTATTTAACCAGAACGTACCAGAAGAAGTAGGCTTTATTAACGAGCTGCTTACCAAGAAAAAGCTACAGCAAATTATATCTACTATCTTTAAGATAGCGGGTATGTCGCGCACAGCACATTTCCTTGATGATATTAAGGAACTTGGTTTCCAGTCTGCTTTTAAAGGTGGTTTATCTATTGGCCTTAGCGATGTACAAGTACCCTCAGCTAAAGCAGCGCTGGTAGAGCAAGCCAAGTCAGACGTAGATGCTGTTTGGAATAACTACCTGATGGGTTTAATCACTGATAACGAAAGATATAATCAGGTAATTGATATCTGGACTCGGGTAAATTCTCAAATTACAGAGACGCTGATGAAGCAGTTGGAAAATGACCAGCAAGGCTTCAACTCTATCTATATGATGATGCACTCTGGTGCAAGAGGTTCGCGTGAGCAAATCCGTCAGTTAGGTGGAATGAGAGGGTTAATGGCGAAGCCACAGAAAAATCTTCAAGGGTCAGTAGGAGAAATTATCGAAAACCCTATCCTTTCTAACTTTAAAGAAGGTTTGGACGTGTTAGAGTACTTTATCTCTACCCACGGTGCACGGAAAGGTTTGGCTGATACAGCTTTGAAAACAGCTGACGCAGGTTATCTGACACGTCGTTTGCACGATGTTGCCCAGGATGTAATTATTAAGGAGGTAGATTGTGGTACCTTACGGGGTATTCAGATTTCTGCCCTGAAAGATAATGAAGACATTGTAGAGCCGCTATCTGAACGTATTTTGGGTAGAGTATCCGTACACGATCTGTTCGATCCCTTATCTAATGAATTGATTATTGCCTCCGGGGAAGAAATCACTGAAGAAATTGCTGCTGTAATTGACGAAACAAGCATTGAGTCGGTGGAAATTCGTTCAGTATTGACTTGCGAATCGAAGCAAGGAGTATGTGGCAAGTGTTATGGACGAAACCTGGCTACCGGCCAAATGGTACAGAAAGGGGAGGCTGTTGGTGTTATTGCTTCCCAATCGATCGGTGAGCCAGGTACTCAGTTGACTTTGCGTACTTTCCACGTAGGTGGTACAGCTTCCAACATTGCAGTAGATGCATCTATTCGAGCCAAATTCGATGGTATTGTTCAATTTGAAGGCGTTCGGACTGTTTCTACCCTTAATAATGAGGGCGATAAGGTAGAAGTCGTAATGGGACGTACTGGTGAGGTTAAGGTAGTACAAGAAGGAACAGAAAAAATACTTATTAGTAATAACGTACCTTATGGGGCTTTCATGAAAGTGAAGGAAGGCCAGAAGGTCAAGAAGGGTGAAGAACTTTGTATCTGGGATCCGTATAATGCCGTTATCCTGTCTGAATTTGATGGAACTGTCGAATTTGAAGCAATAGAAGAAGGCATTACTTATCGCGAAGAGTCTGATGAACAAACTGGCTATCGTGAAAAGGTTGTAATTGATACCAAGGATAAAGCTAAAAACCCAGTTATAAATGTGAATCCTAAATCGGGAGAGCCTAAGGCTTATAATATGCCCGTAGGCGCTCACTTAGCAGTGGAAGATAAAATTGTTATCAAAGCTGGGCAGATCTTAGCTAAAATTCCTAGAGCGATAGGTAAAACGCGTGATATTACGGGTGGTTTGCCACGAGTAACTGAGTTGTTTGAGGCGCGTAACCCATCCAACCCAGCCGTAGTAAGTGAAATTGATGGCGTTGTGACTTATGGTGGTATCAAACGCGGTAACCGGGAAATTTTCATTGAATCTCGAGATGGCGTGAAGAAAAAGTATATGGTTCCGCTTTCTAAGCATATTCTAGTGCAGGACAATGACTTTGTAAGAGCAGGTATTCCACTTTCAGACGGGGCTATTACACCTTCTGATATTCTAGCTATTAAAGGGCCAACGGCAGTACAGGAGTATTTGGTGAATGAAATTCAGGAAGTTTACCGTCTACAAGGAGTAAAAATTAACGATAAGCACATTGAGGCAATTGTGCGTCAAATGATGCAGAAAGTTGAAATTATAGAAGGCGGAGATACTAGTTTCCTTCAAAATCAGATCGTGGACAAATTCACATTCCGTGAAGAGAACGATACTATCCTAGATATGAAAGTAGTCGTAGAAGCTGGAGATTCTGATAGTTTCAAGCCGGGAATGATTGTTTCTTCTCGTCGTCTGCGTGATGAGAATTCTAGTCTGAAACGACGGGATTTGCGCGTTGTACAAGTGCGCGATGCGCAAGCAGCTGTTTCTCAGCCCACCTTGCAAGGTATTACTCAAGCCTCTTTAGGTACAGAAAGTTTTATTTCTGCAGCATCCTTCCAGGAAACTACTAAGGTCTTGAGTGAAGCCGCTATCCGTGGCAAGAGCGATTACTTATTAGGCTTGAAGGAAAATGTAATTGTAGGCCATCTGATACCCGCCGGAACTGGCTTGAGAGAATACGAAAATATTATCGTAGGATCGAAAGAAGAGTATGAAGCTCTGGTTGAGTCAAAAGAACGGTTTACTCGCAAGAAAAAAGAGTTGCAAGATTAAATTGATGTAGAGATAGGCAGATAGGCAGAAGGAGTTGTTACTCTTTTGTCGATCTGCCTATCTATGCATCTGCACATAAAAACTTTATGGCAGAGGATAAACGAAAAAAACAAGAACCCGAAAATCAAATTAATATTGAGCTTTCGGAAGAAATGGCTGAGGGAGTTTATGCAAATTTGGCAATGATTGCCCATTCTCACAGTGAATTTGTAGTAGATTTTATTAGGCTCATGCCTGGTGTTCCTAAGGCCAAGGTGAAATCACGTATCATTATTACACCTGAACATGCTAAACGTCTATTGTCTGCCTTAAAAGACAATATTCGCAAATATGAAGATACCTTTGGCCCCATTAAACAAACAGAAGATACTTTCAACTTTCCAATGAATTTTGGGGGTACAATGGGCGAAGCTTGAATGGGAATGTTTGGTTACCATTTATATTTCTCCTCAGTGATTTTTAATACAATAAATAAAAATAAAAATTAGTCCTTGCAATAATTATACCTTTGCGTATCTTTGCACTTCCAAAAAAATAGGCAATAATTTGCCGTTAAAATATCAAAAATAAATGCCTACTATACAACAATTAGTAAGAAAAGGCAGAAACGAATTGACATCCAAGTCGAAGTCGCCTGCCTTGGATTCCTGCCCACAAAGAAGAGGCGTTTGTACAAGGGTATATACCACTACACCCAAGAAGCCAAACTCTGCTATGCGTAAGGTAGCCAGAGTAAGACTAACAAACGGTAAAGAAGTAAACGCTTATATTCCTGGAGAAGGCCACAACTTGCAAGAGCACTCTATTGTGTTAATTCGAGGTGGAAGAGTAAAGGATTTGCCAGGTGTTCGTTACCACATTATTAGAGGTGCATTGGATACTGCTGGTGTAAGCGGACGGTTGCAAGCAAGATCTAAATATGGTGCCAAGAGACCCAAGCCCGGACAAGTGGCTGCTGGTAAAAAAGGTGCTCCACCCGCAAAAGGTAAAAAGTAATCCTAGTCATTAGTAAGCAGTCGTTAGTCATCAATTTGACAAAAAATCTAACGGCTAACGGCTAAAAGCTAACAACTACAATCATGAGAAAGTCAAAACCCAAAAAGCGTTATATACTTCCTGACCCTAAGTTTAAGGATGTTTTAGTAACCAAATTCGTTAATAACCTGATGCTGGAGGGCAAAAAGAGTTTAGCGTATTCTATTTTCTACGGCGCCTGTGATTTGGTTAATAAAAGAACCAATGAGAATGGTCTGGATATGTGGAAGAAAGCGCTTAATAATATTATGCCTTCCGTAGAAGTGAAAAGTCGTCGTGTAGGTGGCGCTAACTTCCAAGTGCCTATCGAAGTAAGACCTGACAGGAAAACCTCATTGGGTATGAAATGGATGGTGAAATATTCTCGTGCAAGAGGAGAAAAGACAATGATAGAAAGGTTAGCTGCGGAGATTATTGCTGCCTCTAAAGGCGAAGGTGCCTCAGTAAAGAAAAAGGATGATACCCACCGTATGGCAGAAGCTAACAAAGCCTTCTCTCACTTTAGATTCTAACAATGGCACGCGATTTAAAATATACAAGAAATATTGGTATAGCTGCGCATATTGATGCTGGGAAAACTACCACCACAGAGCGTATTTTGTACTATGCAGGGGTTAGTCATAAAATAGGAGAAGTTCATGATGGTGCTGCCACAATGGACTGGATGGAGCAAGAGCAAGAGCGTGGTATTACCATTACTTCGGCAGCAACTACTGTTGATTGGGAATATAGAGGAGATAAATATCATATCAATATTATAGATACTCCTGGTCACGTAGATTTTACTGTAGAGGTAAATCGATCTCTACGTGTTCTTGACGGCTTAGTTTTCTTGTTTAGCGCTGTTGACGGAGTAGAGCCACAGTCAGAAACTAATTGGAGACTGGCGAATAATTACAAAGTTGCTCGTATTGGCTTTGTAAATAAAATGGATCGTTCAGGTGCTGACTTCTTAGGTGTGTGTAAGCAAGTGAAGGAAATGTTGGGAAGCAATGCTGTTGCCCTTCAATTGCCTATAGGTGCTGAAGATGAATTTAAGGGAGTGGTTGATCTAGTGAATTTCCGTGGTATTGAGTGGAATGAGCACGATAAAGGGATGACCTTTAGAGAAGTTCCTATTCCTGATGATATGCTGGAAGAAGCGACGGAATATAGGGAGAAATTGCTTGAGGCGGTTGCTGACTATGATGAAAAGCTGCTAGAAAAATTCTTTGATGATCCTTCTACTATTACTGAAGAAGAAATACTGACAGCATTGCGCAAAGCAACGATTGATATGGCAATTGTACCAATGCTTTGTGGATCATCCTTTAAAAATAAGGGAGTTCAAACAATGTTGGACTACGTAATGGCTCTTTGTCCATCACCACTAGATAAAGAAAGCATTATAGGGACTAATCCAGATACTGGAGAGGAAGTTTCTCGCAAGCCAGATGAAAAAGAGCCTTTTGCTGGTTTAGCGTTTAAAATTGCAACCGATCCTTTTGTTGGACGCTTGTGTTTCGTTCGTGCGTATTCAGGCGTTTTGGAGTCAGGTTCGTACGTATTTAATACTCGTTCTGACAATAAAGAACGCATATCCCGCATTTTTCAGATGCATGCCAACAAGCAAAATCAGATTGAAAGACTGAGTGCGGGGGACATTGGTGCAGTAGTTGGTTTTAAGGATATTAAAACCGGTGATACACTTTGTGATCCAAATGCCAAGATAGTGCTAGAATCAATGGATTTTCCAGAGCCAGTTATTGGCTATGCCATTGAGCCCAAAAAGCAAGCAGATAGTGACAAACTAGGTAATGCAATAGCTAAGCTAGTTGAAGAAGATCCAACGCTGCGGGTGCATACTGATCAGGAAACTGGTCAGACTATCTTAAGAGGTATGGGCGAATTGCACCTTGAGATCATCATTGACCGTATGAGGCGGGAGTTTAAAGTAGAGATTAATCAAGGAGCACCTCAAGTTGCTTATAAAGAATCACTTACAAAAAGCGTCGAACACCGGGAAGTATATAAGAAACAAACAGGTGGTAGAGGTAAATTCGCTGATGTATTGTTTGAACTAGGGCCACGAGAAGACGGTGCTATTGGATTAGAGTTCGTTAATAACATTGTTGGTGGTGTTATTCCAAGGGAATTCATTCAACCTATTCAAAAAGGGTTTGAAGAAGCGATGAAAAATGGAGTGCTTGCTGGATATCCAATGGATTCTATGAAAGTAAGAATCTTCCATGGCTCCTATCATGATGTAGATTCTGATGCTCTTTCCTTTGAAATGGCTGCAAGAATAGGTTATAAAGAGGCTGCTAAACAATGTGGGCCCAAATTAATGGAGCCTATTATGAGTGTAGAAGTATTAACGCCAGATGAGTTTACCGGACCTCTAACCGGTGATTTGAATCGTCGACGTGGTGTAATGAAAGGCATGGATTCAAGAGGCGGAGCACAAATTATTAAAGCTGATGTGCCGCTATCTGAATTATTTGGTTATGTTACTGATTTACGTACAATTTCCTCAGGCCGTGCAACAGCAAGTTTGACGTTCTCCCATTATGAGTTTGTTCCAAATAACTTAGCTGAATCTATTGTGGCTAAAGTCAAAGGCCTAGCTGTAAAATAAGTATTACGTAAGTTGTCGTTAGTGGAAAGTACTGACGATTTAAGACTAACGACTAATGTCTATATAAATATGAATCAGAAAATAAGAATTAAACTTAAGTCTTTTGACCACAGCTTGGTGGATAAATCTTCTGAGAAGATTGTCAAGGCGGTGAAGTCAACTGGAGCGGTGGTAAGTGGGCCAATCCCATTACCCACGCAAAAAGAAATATTCACTGTTTTGCGCTCTCCACACGTAAACAAAAAGGCACGTGAGCAATTTCAGTTGTGTACTTATCGGCGTCTGGTAGATATTTATTCTACTAGTGCTAAAACAGTAGATGCTCTAATGAAATTAGAACTGCCTAGTGGAGTGGATGTTGAGATTAAAGTTTGATCGATGTTTACTTTTTCTTTACTAAAAAAGCCGATTCCAAATCGGCTTTTTTAGTAAAGGTTTTTGAACTAAATTTAATAATTTATTTTCTTTATTTTATTGCAATACTATTTTAAATCGATAACTTTGCACTCCCATTTCAAGGGATGTTTGTTCAAGGACAACAAAGCTGTTTTAATTTAATATAAACATGTCTGGTATAATAGGAAAAAAAATTGGAATGACTAGCATCTTTGGTGCCGATGGACAATATGTCGCATGCACATTGATAGAGGCTGGTCCTTGCGTAGTAACGCAAGTGAAGAATGTGGACACAGACGGGTACGAGGCAGTACAATTAGGGTACGGTGAGAAAAAAGAAAAGCATACTACTAAGCCTATGATAGGGCATTTTAAGAAAGCTAACACTACTCCTAAGCGTAAATTAGTTGAATTTAAAGGCTTTAAAGAGACTTTAAATTTAGGCGATACTATTCAGGTACAAGATGTGTTCGCTGAAGGCGAATTCTTGGACGCTGTTGGTACTTCTAAAGGAAAAGGATTTCAAGGCGTTGTTAAAAGACACGGTTTTGCTGGTGTAGGTGGAGCTACTCACGGTCAACATAATCGACTGCGTCACCCAGGTTCTATTGGTGCTTGCTCTTTTCCTTCTAGGGTATTCAAAGGCTTGCGAATGGCTGGGCGTATGGGTGGCAATCGTGTAACTGTTGAGAATTTGAGAGTTCTCAAAGTGATCCCTGAGCAAAACCTTTTAGTGTTGAGTGGTTCTATTCCTGGAGCCAAGAATTCATTGGTCATTTTAGAGAAGTAAGCAAATGGAAGTATCAGTATTTGATTATACGGGAAAAGATACAGGTAAAAAAATAGTTTTATCTGATGCTATTTATGGCATTGATCCAAACGAACACGCTGTTTATTTGGATGTGAAGCAATACCTTGCCAATCAAAGGCAAGGAACGCATAAATCTAAGGAAAGAGCTGAAGTTTCTTTTTCTACAAGGAAATTGAAAAAGCAGAAAGGTACTGGCGGTGCTCGTGCTGGTAGTCGTAAATCTCCTTTAATGAAGGGTGGTGGTAGGGTCTTCGGCCCTCGACCAAGAGATTATAGGTTTAAACTTAATAAAAAAGTTAAAGTCTTAGCTAGGAAATCTGTTTTGACTGACAAAGCTAATAATGCTGCTATCTCAGTTTTAGCTGACTTCAACTTTGATGAACCTAAGACTAAATCTTATATAGAGTTTCTTAAGGCCTTTTCTTTATCTGATAAGAAAACCCTATTAATTCTGCCAGAAACTAATATTAATGTATATAAGTCTAGCAGAAACCTTCAAAGAGCTAAAGTAACAACGGCTAGCCAACTCAATACTTATGAGTTAATGCATGCAGACAGATTGTTGATTAGCGAAGGTGCATTAGAAAAAATTGAGAACCTTCTTAAATAATAGAAAATGAGCGTATTAATTAAGCCCTTGATTACGGAGAAATTATCCGCAATGAATGAAAAGGGGAGATACGGTTTCTTAGTACACTTGAAGGCTAATAAGATAGAAATCAAAAAAGCCGTTGAGAAAATGTATGGTGTAAAGGTAAAAGATGTAAATACACTGCGTCGTGCCGGTAAGCCTAAGTCTAAGAGTACCCAAGCTAAGGTAGTTACAGGTAGAACCTCTGCTACTAAAAAAGCAATTGTTACCGTAGCTGAAGGCGAAGTAATAGATTTTTACAGCGGTATCTAATTTACCAAAAATAGATATCTCAACCGTTAGCATTTTATAAAAATGGCAGTTAAGAAACTTAAACCGACCACACCTGGCCAAAGATTTAGGGTAGCTCCTTCTTTCGAGGAGATTACCACTGATAAGCCTCAAAAGTCATTGCTGGACTCAATAAAGAGGACAGGAGGTAGAAATGATACCGGTAGAATGACCATGCGCTATATTGGCGGGGGGCATAAACGTCGTTACCGTATTATTGACTTTAAACGAGATAAAGCAAACGTTGCTGCAATAGTTCAGTCAGTAGAATATGATCCCAACCGTACTGCTCGTATAGCGCTTTTGGAATATGCTGATGGTGAAAAAAGATATATAATAGCTCCTCAAGGTATTAGTGTTGGACAAACTGTTATTTCAGGTACTGAAGTAGCTCCTGAAGTAGGGAATGCTTTACCTTTATCCCATATACCTCTAGGCACTATTATTCATAATATTGAATTGGCTCCTGGCAAAGGAGGCTCGATGGCAAGAAGTGCGGGTACTTATGCTCAGCTTTTGGCGAGAGACGGTAAATATGCTACACTTAAGCTCCCTTCAGGTGAGATGAGGATGGTATTAATGACTTGTATGGCAACTGTTGGATCTACGTCAAATGCAGATCATATGAATGTTGTTCTTGGTAAAGCAGGACGTCATCGGTGGTTGGGCAGAAGGCCAAGAGTAAGAGGGGTTGTTATGAACCCTGTGGATCACCCAATGGGTGGTGGCGAAGGAAGATCCTCTGGTGGTCATCCTCGTTCACGGAATGGTTTGCTGTCAAAAGGTAAAAAGACTAGAAGCCCTAAAAAATACTCTGATAGATTAATCATAAGTAGAAGGAAGAAATAATGGCACGTTCACTAAAAAAAGGCCCATATATTGATTTTAGACTGGATAATAAAGTTCAGACTATGAACACCTCCGGTAAGAAATCAGTCATCAAAACTTGGTCAAGAAGGTCTATGGTCTCTCCTGATTTTGTAGGCCATACTTTTGCCGTTCACAACGGAAATAAGTTCATTCCAGTCTATGTAACTGAAAACATGGTTGGCCATAAATTAGGTGAATTTGCACCCACTCGTAACTTTCGTGGTCACGTAGCCAAAAAAGATAAAGGCAAGCGATAATTTAGAATGATGAATTCTGATTTTGAGATGTTGGTTTACTATCATTGATAATTCAGAAGCCAAAATCCAAGATTGAAGAAAATGGAAGCAGTTGCTAAACTAAGAAATGTACCCACTTCCCCTCGGAAGATGAGGAGAGTCGCTGACTTGATCAGAGGCCAAAAAGTGAACCATGCTTTAAGTATTTTGAAGTTTGATTCCAATAGTGGTTCACCTAAGTTATATAAACTTTTGATGTCCGCTATCGCCAATTGGCAAGCTGCCAATGAAGATGCGAAATTAGAAGTAGATAATCTGCTTGTGAAAACCATTTTCGTCGATGAAGGCCGAATGCTGAAAAGACTTCGCCCGGCTCCTCAGGGTCGTGGACATCGCATTCGCAAACGTTCCAATCATGTTACATTGATTGTTGATACTGCTGCACAAAAGGTAATTGCGTTGAAAAATAGTATTCAAGAATCAGATAATCAATAATGGGACAGAAAGTTAACCCCATCGGTTTTAGACTGGGCATCATCAAAGGTTGGGATTCTAACTGGTATGGCGGAAAAACATTTTCCGATAAACTAGTAGAAGACGAGAAGATCAGGAAGTACGTTTCTGCACGTATCCCTAAAGGAGGTATTGCTAAAGTCGTGATTGAAAGAACACTTAAGCGGATTACTCTTACTATAAACACCGCTCGTCCAGGAGTTGTAATTGGAAAAGGTGGTGCTGAAGTAGATAAGATCAAAGAAGAGCTTAAGAAAATCACAAATAAGGACGTACAGATTAATATATTTGAAATTAAACGTCCCGAAATTGATGCTAAGTTGGTAGGTGAGTCCATCGCCCAGCAACTTGAAGCTCGTATTTCTTATCGGAGAGCTATGAAGCAAGCAATTGCTTCTGCCGTAAGAGTAGGTGCACAAGGAATTAAAGTAAAAGTTTCTGGCCGTTTAGGCGGTGCTGAAATGGCCAGAACTGAACAATATAAAGAAGGCAGAATTCCTTTGCATACCTTAAGGGCGGATATTGATTATGCTATTTCTGAGGCCCAAACAGTTTATGGTAAAATAGGTATCAAAGTCTGGATATTTAAAGGAGAAGTTTTTGGAAAGAGAGATCTTTCTCCTAATGCCAATGTAGCTAGTGCTTCGGCTGCTGGTAGTGACCGTGCAGGCGTAGCCAACGAACGTGGCGAACGTAGAGAACGAGGTAGAGGAGGCAATGAGCGGAATGACCGAGAAAGAGGAGGAGACCGTAAGAAACCAGACCGTCCCGATAGTCGCGGTAAAACCCCAGGGCAGGGGCCAAGAAAGAAAAGATAGTATTGATTGAAATCTGAAGTCTGTTTTGACTATTGATAAAATCTCTCAAAATAGACTTACTAATCATCTACGAAGATGTTACAACCCAAAAGAACTAAATTTAGAAAACAGCAAAAAGGAAGAGTTAGGGGTATTGCAACCCGCGGATTCAATATTGATTTCGGTTCTTTTGCTGTAAAATCCTTGGAGGCTGGTTGGATTACTGCTAGACAGTTGGAAGCAGCTCGTATTTCCATGACCAGAGCAATGAAAAGAGAAGGCCAGGTTTGGATTCGTATTTTTCCAGACAAGCCTATTACTAAGAAGCCGGCTGAGGTTCGGATGGGTAAAGGAAAAGGAGCCCCCGAGTATTGGGTAGCGGTAGTAAAACCTGGTACTATCTTATTTGAAGCTACTGGTGTTAGTGTAGAAACCGCTAGTGAAGCATTGAGATTAGCTGCGCAAAAACTTCCTATTAAAACGAAGTTTGTAGTTCGTAGAGATTACGTTGAAGAAAGTAAAGAATCCTAGTGGGTAAATAAAAGGCTAACAAGTATATTGTTAAAGTTCTTTTATTTCCATTAAAAAAATATTGTTATGAAAAACGCCGATATCCGGGCATTGAGTTCCGAAGCTTTAAAAGAGCAAATCGCTGCAGAAAAGGAGACACTTCAAAGGCTCAAATTTGCCCATGCAGTATCACCAATTGAAAATCCAATGAGAATTGGAGCTGCTCGCAAATTGATTGCTCGGTTACATACTGAATTAACAATCAAAGAAAATCAAAAGTAAGCGCTTCGCCGATTGATTAAGCTTGGTTTTTTCAGTAGGCATCATTTACGATCGCATCCCGCATAAGCGGATAAATAGTTATCACAATGGAGGAGTCTAGAAATTTAAGAAAAGAAAGAGTGGGGCGTGTTGCCAGCAATAAAATGGAGAAATCTATTACTGTTGTGATTGAGCGTAAGGTAAAACATCCCACCTATGGTAAGTTTATGTCTAAATCTACCAAGCTAATGGCGCACGATGAAAAAAATGAGTGTAGTATTGGTGATAAGGTAAGAGTGATGGAAACCCGTCCTCTCAGCAAAAATAAACGCTGGAGGTTGATTGAAATTATTGAAAAAGCGAAGTAAGCGATGATACAACAAGAATCAAGACTCAGTGTTGCTGATAATAGCGGTGCTAAAGAGGTACTATGTATCCGTGTTTTAGGCGGAACAGGTAAAAAATATGCTTCAATTGGCGATAAGATAGTAGTAACTGTGAAGTCTGCTCTTTCGTCTAGCTCTTTGAAAAAAGGGACTGTTTCTAAAGCAGTGGTAGTAAGAACTAAGAAAGAAATTCGCCGCAAAGATGGCTCTTACATTCGATTTGAAGATAATGCAGCGGTGCTACTCAATAATAACGACGAACCAAGAGGGACCCGTATTTTTGGCCCTGTTGCTCGTGAGTTGCGTGAGAAGCAGTTCATGAAAATTATTTCCTTGGCTCCTGAAGTATTATAATTATGGAACAGTCAAATAAGAAGCCGAAACTACATATCCGTACAGGTGATACAGTGAAGGTTATTTCGGGTAATTCAAAAGGTAAAACAGGTAAAGTATTATCTGTTATTATAGAGAAAGATAGGGCTATTGTTGAAGGAGTAAATATTATCTCCAAGCACGTAAAGCCTACCGCTCAACAGCCGAATGGTGGTATTGTAAAAAGAGAGGCGGCTATTCACGTAAGTAATCTGATGTTAGTTGATCCTGCCACAGGTGAAGCTACGCGCATCGGACGAAAACTAGATGAGAAAGGTAAACTTCAAAGATACTCCAAAAAGACTGGGCTGATAATAAAGAATGTTTAGGCAAGCTTTATTTGATAAAAGAATATTATAATGGGAACTCCAAGATTAAAAGAGAAATACAATAAAGAGATTGTTTCTGTCTTAAAAGGTAGGTTTGAATATAAGTCTGTCATGCAGGTTCCTCGTCTGGTTAAGATCGTTATCAATAAAGGGATTGGGGCAGCCGTTGCAGATAAGAAATTGGTTGATGTAGGTGTCGATGAACTAACACTTATTTCCGGACAAAAAGCAATTCCTACCCTTTCTAAGATAGCAATTTCTAACTTCAAATTGCGTGAAAATATGCCTATTGGGGCTAAAGTAACGCTTAGAGGAGATAAAATGTATGAATTTCTGGATCGTCTTACCTCGGTAGCGTTACCACGGGTAAGGGATTTTAAAGGTATCAATGATAAGGGCTTTGATGGAAGAGGTAACTATACTTTAGGCATTAAAGAGCAAATTATTTTTCCTGAAATCAGTATTGATAAGGTTAATAAAATATCTGGTATGGATATTACCTTGGTTACTACTGCTAAAACGGACGAAGAAGGTTTAGAATTATTAAAAGCAATGGGTTTGCCTTTTGCAAATCAGAAACGATAGATAAATAAGAACTAACCAACCTTCGATGTTATATCGGTTTGGTTTAAACGGAATAATTATCATGGCAAAAGAGTCTGTAAAAGCTCGTGAACGGAAAAGAGAAAAATTAGTAGCCAAATATGCTGTTAAAAGAGCATCTCTTAAGGCTGCGGGCGATTATTTAGCTCTGGATAAGCTTCCACGCAATGCTTCTCCTGTAAGGTTACACAATCGTTGCAAACTCACTGGTAGACCCAGAGGTTATATGCGCAAATTCGGTATCTCTCGAGTAACTTTTAGAGATATGGCTTCTGAAGGCAAAATTCCTGGCATAACAAAAGCAAGCTGGTAAAAATTATTCTAAGGAATTTTTTTTTAAGCATTCATTTTACTAACTTTGCAGTCCCATTTAAAAAAATGGGTTTTGCTTAAATATTTACCCAAACATGACGGATCCAATAGCTGATTATTTGACCCGATTGAGAAACGCAATCAAGGCCAAGCACCGCATTGTAGAAATACCCGCTTCTAATATCAAGAAGGAGATTACAAAGGTATTATACGATAAAGGCTACATACAAAATTACAAGTTTGATGATTCTACTGTCCAAGGTACCATAAAAATTGCCTTGAAATATAATCCCTTAACAAAGCAATCTGCTATTGTTAAGTTGGAAAGAGTTAGCAAGCCTGGTTTAAGAAAATATGCTGATATCGAAAATATCCCACGGGTATTGAATGGTTTAGGCGTCGCAGTACTTTCTACTTCTAAAGGGGTAATTACCGATAAAGAAGCTAAAGCCCTGAATGTTGGAGGGGAAGTGTTGTGTTTTGTGTATTAATGAATAAAAAGCATTAAGAAGATGTCAAGGATTGGTAAAAAACCCATTACACTGCCTGCTAATGTAACTGTTTCAGTTGCTTCTAATAATTTAGTAACTGTAAAAGGACCCAAAGGTACTCTACTACAGAATGTCGATTCCGATATTTCGGTAAGCATTGAAGGTACTGAAGTAGTAGTAAGTCGTCCAACCGATCAAAAGCGCCATAAAGCTCTGCACGGTTTATATCGGTCTCTTGTAAATAACATGGTGCTGGGCGTAAGTGAAGGATATAAATTAGAATTAGAAATTATTGGAGTAGGGTATAAAGCTACTGCTGCTAATAATGTTTTAGAACTAAATTTAGGTTACTCTCACAATATTTATCTCGCGATACCAAGTGAAATTTCAGTGGTTGCTCTTAATGAGAAAGGTAAAAACCCTACTGTGATTCTACAAGGCATTGATAAACAGTTGGTAGGACAAGTTGCAGCTAAAATTCGCTCCTTGCGTAAGGTTGAGCCTTATAAAGGTAAAGGTATTCGCTTTGTTGGCGAGGTAGTAAGAAGAAAAGCTGGTAAGACGGCTTCTAAAAAATAGTAATACATCACATCAGCCCTGGACGCACGTAAGTTATTTTGTGGTTTTAGGATTTTGATTTTTAAGATATCATGGCTTCAACTAAAGCAAATAGAAGGCAACGCATTCAAAAAAGTATCCGACGTAAAATATCTGGTACTTCTGAAAGACCTCGCTTGTCAATTTTTCGTTCTAATACGAGTATTTATGCTCAAATTATTGATGACAGTATTGGCGCAACTCTAATTAGTGCTTCCTCTCGTGAATTAGAAGGGGTAACAAATGCTACTATTGAAGTGTCTAAAAATGTCGGCAAAATTTTAGCTGAAAAAGCAGTTTTAAAAGGTATTTCATCCGTAGTTTTTGACCGCAGTGGGTATTTATACCATGGCAAAGTAAAAGCATTGGCAGACGGTGCGCGCGATGGCGGCCTTAAATTTTAATCAAGCATATGTCTCAATTAAGCACTAAGACAGTTAAGGCAAGCGATACTGAATTGAAAGAAAAGGTAGTCGCTATCAAACGTGTCGCAAAAGTAGTTAAAGGTGGTAGACGTTTTAGTTTTGCCGCGATTGTAGTAGTTGGTGATGGTAATGGAGTAGTAGGTTACGGATTGGGTAAAGCCAATGAAGTAACGGATGCTATTACTAAAGGTATCGAAGATGCTAAGAAGAACTTAATTAAAGTTCCCATTCTTAAGAATACCGTACCTCACGAGCAGTTAGGTAAATTTAGTGGTGGATTTGTTTTATTGAAACCGGCTTCTCCTGGTACTGGAGTTATTGCAGGTGGTGCTATGCGTGCAGTCTTGGAAAGCGCTGGGATACGGGACGTGTTGGCAAAGTCAAAAGGGTCTTCAAACCCACATAACGTAGTAAAAGCTACGATTGATGCATTGGTAAATATGCGCGATCCGTATGCTGTAGCACAACAAAGAGGTGTATCCTTATCTAAGGTCTTCAACGGTTAGAGTATTTGTTACTTTGATTATATTGATATTTAAATCATGTAATGATGGCAAGAGTTAAAATTACCCAGATTAGAAGTACAATTGATAGACCTAGTAATCAGAAATTAACTATTCAAGCACTGGGGCTTGGAAAGATAAATAGAAGCGTAGAAGTTGAGTATACGCCACAAGTGGCCGGTATGGTCAATAAAGTCAGTCACTTAGTTAACGTTATTGAATTATAATTCATATGGATCTTAGTTCGCTTAAACCGGCTGTAGGTTCGGTAAAAAATTGCAAAAGAATTGGTCGAGGACAGGGTTCTGGTCGAGGTGGAACATCAACTCGCGGTCATAAAGGTGCAAAGTCTCGTTCTGGTTATAGTAAGAAGAAGGGCTTTGAAGGTGGTCAAATGCCATTGGTTAGGCGCGTTCCTAAGTTTGGTTTTAAGAACTTTAATCGTGTTGAGTACAAAGCTATCAATTTAGATACTATCCAGGACTTAATTGACAAAATTAATGTTACTGTAATCGATATTGATGTTCTTAAACTTAATGGCCTGATTTCTAAGAATGATTTAGTTAAGGTATTAAGTAGAGGTGAATTGAAATCTAATGTAGAAGTTAAGGCACATGCTTTTTCTACTTCTTCAATAGAAGCAATTGAGAAAGCAGGTGGTAAAGCCATAGTATTATAATTTTGCTGTTATTGATACAGTGATTAGAACTGAAAACGGTTATGAAAAGATTCATCACAACCATTAAGAATATATTTTCAATAGTTGATTTAAGGACTCGTATCCTTAATACCCTATTGTTTTTACTCATATTCCGTCTAGGTTCGTTCGTCGTTTTGCCGGGCGTTGATCCTTTAGTTATTGCAGCAAAAAAGAGTTCCGGTGGTTTGCTGGGATTTTTAGATACAATCTTAGGTGGTGCTTTTAGTAATGCATCAATCTTTGGTCTGGGTATTATGCCTTATATTTCGGCTTCTATTGTTATTCAATTGCTAACGGTGGCGGTTCCTTACTTCCAGAAGATGCAAAAGGATGGGGAATCTGGAAGGAAGCGATTAAACCAAATAACAAGAGTATTAACGATTGGTATTACTATTCCTCAATCAATTACTTACTTGACAGCCACTATTCCTCCTGAGGCAATTTTGGTTGATAAATTTTTCTTTACTGCTTCTTCGGTAGTTATCCTCACTGCAGGAACTATTTTTTGTATGTGGATTGGTGAAAAGATTACCGATAAAGGAATTGGTAATGGTATATCAATGCTAATTATGATTGGTATAGTTTCACGTTTGCCTGGTGCCATATTTACTGAGGCTATTTCTAGAGGAACACCACAGTTACTGATATTCGTTATTGAATTAGCTGTATTATTCTTTGTAGTAATGTTTGTGGTAATGCTTACGCAAGCAGTTCGACGTATTCCAGTTCAATATGCCAAGCAAGTTGTAGGAAATAAAGTTTATGGTGGGCAGCGTCAATATATTCCTTTAAAATTGAATGCGGCTGGTGTAATGCCCATTATATTTGCCCAATCTTTAATGTTTTTACCGTCTCTTGCTGCTGCTGCATTTGCAGATAAAAGTGAAACAGCGAGCTATATTAAATCTGTTTTTGAGGATACTGGATCCTGGCAGTATAACATTTCACTAGCTATTTTGATTGTGCTATTTACTTTCTTCTATACTGCTATATCAGTAAATCCTAATCAGATTGCAGAGGATATGAAGAGAAATGGAGGGTTTGTTCCAGGAGTGAAGCCTGGTTTACAAACGTCAGAATATATTGATGCCATTTTATCGAAAATTACTTTACCTGGATCTCTTTTTCTAGCTATGGTTGCCATTTTACCTGGCCTGGCAATTAAGGTTGGTATTGCCCGTGAATTTGCTTACTTCTTTGGTGGAACTTCATTGCTTATTATGGTAGGGGTTGTGCTAGATACTTTGCAACAAATTGAAAGCCATTTGTTAATGAGGCATTATGAAGGTTTAATGAAATCTGGCAAAGTAAAAGGTCGTTCAGAAAATATAGCTGCCTAATATATTTCAATGGTTTATCTCAAGACGGATGAGGAGATTGAGCTGATAAAGCTGAGTGGAGTCGTTTTAGGTAAGGCTCACGCAGAAGTTGCTAAGTTGTTACGACCTGGTATTAAGACTTTACAGTTGGATAAATGTGCAGAAGAGTATATTAGAGACAATGGTGGAATACCGTCTTTTAAAGGATATAACCGTTTTCCAGGGTCGCTTTGTATTTCTATTGGTGCACAAGTTGTTCATGGTATCCCTGGGAATTATGAGTTAATGGAAGGCGATATTGTTTCAATTGACTGTGGTGTATTTCTGAATGGGTTTCATAGTGATAGTGCTTATACCTATTCAATAGGTCAGGTCAGTGATAAAGTTAATGCTCTATTACGCGCTACAAAAGAATCGCTATACATTGGTATTGAAAGAGCAGAAGCAGGAGCTCGATTAGGTGATGTTGGTTTTGCTATTCAACAATATGTTGAAGCTCGTGGTTTCACTGTGGTAAGAGAATTGGTTGGTCACGGTGTAGGTAGAAATCTGCACGAAGCACCTGAAGTTCCTAACTTTGGCAAAAGAGGGCAGGGGACAATGCTTAAGCCTGGTATGGTAATCGCGATTGAACCTATGATTAACTTAGGTAAGCGAAATGTTTTGCAAGAAAAAGATGGTTGGACCATTCGTACAACTGATCGCCTTCCTTCTGCACATTTTGAACATACTGTTGCCATTCGTAAAGGTAAGGCTGAAGTTCTCACTACCTTTGAATATATTGAGCAAGTGTTGAATTCTCAAAAAGTGGCCATTTCTGTAGATTAACATGGCTAATATCCAAAACTAGTTTAATGAAAGTAAATGGCTAAACAAGCATCTATAGAGCAAGATGGTACTATTGTCGAAGCACTTTCGAATGCTATGTTCAGAGTGGAACTTCAAAATGGACATCAAGTCATTTCTCATATTTCTGGTAAGATGCGTATGCATTATATCAAGATTCTCCCTGGTGATAAGGTGAAATTGGAAATGTCTCCTTATGATTTGACTAAAGGAAGAATTGTTTACCGGTACAAATAATTTTTTTGATTGATATACGACTAAAGCTGACTAGCAATGAAAGTAAAGGCATCCATTAAAAAACGTAGTGCCGACTGTAAGGTAATTCGCAGAAAGGGCAAACTCTACGTAATTAACAAGAAGAATCCTAGATACAAACAAAGACAAGGATAATTTAAATTATGGCAAGGATTTCAGGGGTAGATATTCCAGATAAAAAAAGGGGCGAAATTGGCTTAACCTATATATATGGTATTGGTCGAAAGTCTGCTCAGAACATTCTGACAAAATCAGGTGTTTCTTATGATAAGAAAGTCAATGAATGGACTGATGATGAATCTAATGCTATCAGAGCAATTATTAGCGCTGAATTTAAAGTAGAAGGTGTTCTGAAATCAGAGGTTCAATTGAGTATTAAGCGATTAATGGATATTGGTTGCTATCGTGGTTTGAGACACCGTAAAGGTTTACCTGTTAGAGGTCAGCGTACTAAAAATAATTCTCGAACCAGAAAAGGCAAGCGTAAAACAGTTGCTAATAAGAAAAAGGTTACTAAGTAATCCATAGTTAAGATTATAGGTTTATAATTAAGATTTAGAAACCAGTAATCGAGAACTTATATCAAAAATGGCTCAAGCAAAAAGAAAAGACAAAGCAAAGAAAAGAGTAGTAGTTGTAGAACCCGTTGGTCAGGTTCACATCAGAGCCTCTTTTAATAATATTATTATCTCTATTACCAACAGTTCTGGACAAGTAATTTCTTGGGCATCCGCTGGTAAAATGGGATTCAAAGGTTCTAAGAAGAACACCCCTTATGCTGCACAAATGGCGGCTTCAAACTGTGCACAGGCAGCTTATGAATTAGGCATGCGTAAAGCAGAAGTTTTGGTAAAAGGACCGGGTTCTGGACGTGAATCAGCAATCAGAACTATTCAAAACGCGGGTATCGAAGTTACTACTATTAAGGATATCACTCCGCTTCCACACAACGGTTGCCGTCCTCCCAAGCGTAGGAGAGTATAATGTTAAAGTATCTGTAGATTCTTTAACATTTCCTAAATAACCTTCAAAGTATAGAATAATGGCAAGATATATCGGTCCAAAGTCAAAGATAGCTCGCAAATTTGGCGAAGCCATCCTAGGTCCAAGCAAAGCATTAGCAAAGAAAAGCTATCCTCCAGGTCAACATGGTAAAGGTAGAAGAAGAAAACAATCTGAATATGCTGTTCAGTTGATGGAAAAGCAAAAAGCTAAGTATACTTATGGTGTGCTTGAGAAGCAATTTGCTAATCTATTTGATAAGGCAGCTCGTAAACAAGGAATTACTGGTGAAAACCTTTTGAAATTTCTTGAAGCAAGATTGGATAATACGGTTTTTAGATTAGGTATTGCCCCGACTCGTCGTGCTGCTCGCCAATTAGTAGTTCATAAGCACATTACTGTAAATGGCGAAGTAGTTAATATTCCTTCCTATTCATTGAAAGCCGGTGATATTGTTGGTGTTCGTGAGAAATCTAAATCTTTGGAGACCATTACTGATAGCTTATCCTCTCGTAGTGTTAAGCGTTTCTCTTGGCTGGAGTGGGATTCAACTAGTTTAACTGGTCGATTTGTTACTTATCCTGATCGGGAGCAAATTCCTGAAATTATTAAGGAGCAGCTTATCGTTGAACTTTATTCCAAGTAGTATTTTGCATTCAATGGTTAAATACGCTCTCTTACTTAGCGTGTTTTTTATACTATTGTTTTTCATTTTCTGCTTACCACATTTTAGATATAAAGAAAAAGAGTATGTCAATATTAGCGTTTCAAATGCCCGACAAGGTGGTGATGGAAAAAGCCGATGATTTTCATGGCTTATTTGAATTCAAGCCGCTGGAGAGAGGATACGGTGTGACGATTGGCAATGCATTACGCAGAATTTTATTGTCATCTCTAGAAGGCTACGCGATTACGAGTGTAAAAATACCAACAGTACTTCACGAATTTTCGTCTATTGAAGGTGTAGTTGAGGATGTTTCTGAAATTATTTTGAACCTGAAAATGGTTCGATTTAAGAAGATTTCAGATATGGTTGATAACAAGGTAGTTGTATCTATTAAGAATGCCAGTGTATTTAAGGCTGGAGATATTGCAAAATATTCTTCTTCCTTTCAGGTTTTAAATCCAGAGTTTGTGATTTGTAATCTGGATAACATGGTTGATCTAGAAGTAGAACTTACCATTGAAAAAGGTAGAGGTTACATCCCAGCTGAAGAAAATAGACAATCTGATCAGTCATTTGGTCACATTCCGATTGATGCAATTTTTACGCCTATTAAGAACGTAAAATATAGCATTGAAAATACTCGGGTAGAGCAAAAGACCGATTACGAGAAGCTAGTATTAGATATTGAAACCGATGGATCTATTCATCCTGAAGAAGCCTTGAAGGGTGCTGCGCATATTTTGATACAGCATTTTATGTTGTTCTCTGATCAAACAATGACCTTCGAAGCTACTAAGCCTGATGAAGAGAATGCGGTTGATGAGGAAATGCTTCATATGCGTAAGCTGCTTAAGACATCCTTAGCCGATTTAGACTTATCAGTTCGTGCCTATAACTGCTTGAAATCTGCGGATGTTAAGACACTGGGTGACTTGGTAAATCTGGATATATCTGATATGATGAAGTTCAGAAATTTTGGTAAAAAGTCTTTGACAGAATTAGAGCAGTTGGTTGCGGAAAAAGGTTTGACTTTTGGAATGGACTTGTCTAAATATAAACTTGACGAAGATTAATTTAATGTGCTAATGGTTTATAGTCTATAGTACTGTTTTTGTTTATACAACGCAGTATATAATTGATTAAGGGCATTTGCATCAACTAATAGAAAGATGAGACACGGGAAAAAATTCAACCATTTAGGCAGGACAACCTCTCACCGTAGAGCGTTACTTTCTAACATGGCCTCCTCGCTTATATTAAACAAGCGTATCGAAACTACGCTTGCTAAAGCAAAGGAGTTGAGAAAGTATGTTGAGCCTCTGATTACTAAAGCTAAGAGCGATTCAACTCATTCAAGGAGAATAGTTTTCTCCTATTTGCAGAATAAAGAATCTATCAAGACTTTGTTCGATGAAATAGCTGAAAAGGTAGCTACTCGCCCAGGAGGTTATACGCGTATTATTAAATTGGGTAATCGGTTAGGGGATAATGCAGAAACCTGTCTTATCGAGCTAGTGGATTATAATGAAACTATGCTGAAACCCGTTGCTGAAAAAGCTAAGACGCGCAGAAGCCGTAGAACTGGTGACAAAAAAGTAGTTGCAACGCAAACGGATAAAGCAGTTGATAATGTTGAAAGCGCACCAGCAGAGCCTTTGACCAATTCTACAACAGAGACAGAAGAAGATAAATAAAGCATATATCATACAGTTGGAAATCAATATTTAAATTAGAGGGATTTGACTTGGGTCGAATCCCTCTTTTCTTTTATAAAAATCTATTGTTACTCATGAAATATACTAAAAGCCGCGAGGCACTACTGTTATTAGAAGATGGCACCGTATTTAGAGGTAAAGCGCTTGGTGCGGCAGGTACTATCGGAGGGGAAATTTGCTTCAATACAGGAATGACAGGATATCAGGAAATCTATACTGATCCATCTTACCACGGACAAATTATTGTTAATACTAGCTCGCATATAGGTAACTATGGAGTAATTCAATCTGATGAAGAATCTGGCTATGTGAAAATAAGGGCTTTAGTATGTAATCAGTTTTCCCAAACATTCTCAAGGCACTTGGCTGATTCTTCTTTACAAGAATATTTTGAAAAGGCAGGAATCGTAGGCATCTCCCAAGTAGATACCCGGCAGCTAGTGAGACACATCCGGCATAAGGGGGCTATGAATGCAATTCTGTCGTCTGAAATATTGGACGAACAAGCTTTGAAAAAGCAATTATTGAAAGTACCCCATATGAGTGGACTGGAACTTTCATCAGAAATATGTACCCAACAGCCGTATACCATTGGTGCTGATGATAGCAAGTATAAGGTAGCGGTGCTGGATTTAGGTATTAAAACCAGTATCTTACAAAATATGGCAGCTAGAGGGATTTATTGTAAAGTTTTTCCAGCAAAAACATCTTTTAGCGATATGCAATGTTGGGAGCCGAATGGTTATTTCATCTCTAATGGCCCTGGCGATCCTTCTGCAATGCCCTATGCGGTGGAAACTGTCAAACAAATACTGGATGCCGATATACCTATGTTTGGTATCTGCCTTGGGCATCAGGTATTGGCATTGGCTAGTGACATTCCTACGTATAAAATGCACAATGGCCATCGCGGATTGAATCATCCTGTGAAGAACCTACTCACGGGGCGTGGAGAAATCACCTCTCAGAATCATGGATTTGCCGTGAGTGAATCAGAAATAGCTAAGAGTACTATAGTAGAAATTACCCACGTGAACTTGAATGATAACAGCATTGAGGGAATTAGACGGAAGGACAAGAAAGCATTTTCAGTACAATATCATCCTGAGTCCTCACCAGGGCCTCATGATTCGAGGTATTTATTTGATGACTTTACTCAACTAATAGAGTCATCTCTTTGAACTGATAGGCTAATTATTCAAATTAGAATTAATATTTAAACTAAAACTATTCTAACAAAACCATGAGTTTAATCCAACAAATTCACGCCAGACAAATTCTGGATTCCAGAGGAAATCCCACAGTAGAGGTAGACGTAGTTACTGAAAATGGGTTCAGAGGACGTGCTGCCGTTCCTTCAGGTGCTTCAACCGGTACACACGAAGCAGTAGAATTGCGCGACAATGATGCTAAAGTGTACATGGGGAAAGGGGTTCTGAAAGCCGTGGAGAATGTTAATGAGCTAATTGCTGACGAACTGATCGGTTTCTCAGTATTCGAGCAAAACCTCATTGACAAAATTATGATCGAGATGGATGGCACTCCTAACAAAGGAAAATTAGGTGCTAATGCTATTCTAGGTGTTTCGTTAGCTGTTGCTAAAGCGGCAGCTCAGGAAGCAGGATTATCTCTGTATCGCTATCTTGGAGGTGTGAATGCTAATACGCTACCAGTACCTATGATGAACATCCTTAACGGTGGTAGTCATGCTGATAATTCTATTGACTTTCAGGAGTTTATGGTAATGCCGGTAAAAGCTGAGTCTTTTTCGCAGGCTCTACGGATGGGTACGGATGTTTTCCATACTTTGAAGAAAGTATTGAAAGACAAAGGTCTGTCTACCAACGTTGGTGATGAAGGTGGATTTGCTCCTAATATTAAATCGAATGTAGAGGCAATTGAAGTGGTTTTACAAGCCATTGAAAAAGCTGGCTATCGTCCAGGTGAGGATATTTTTATCGCTATGGATGCGGCCAGTTCAGAGTTCTATGATTCAGCCACTGGTATTTACCACTTCAAGAAATCTACTGGAGAAAAATTAACTTCTTCTCAGATGGCAGGTTATTGGAAGGATTGGGTAGATAAATACCCAATTATCTCCATTGAAGATGGGATGGCCGAAGATGACTGGAAAGGATGGAAAGAACTGACTGAATTGACTGGCAAAAAGATCCAGCTCGTTGGAGATGATTTATTTGTAACGAACGTAAACCGTCTTCAACAAGGGATTAACGATCAAATTGCTAACTCGATATTGATCAAAGTAAACCAGATTGGTTCGCTTACTGAAACGATTGATGCCGTGAACTTAGCTAAAAGACACGCTTATAAATCAATTATGTCGCACCGTTCTGGTGAAACGGAAGATAATACTATCGCTGATTTAGCTGTTGCGCTTAATACAGGACAGATTAAAACTGGATCTGCTTCTCGTTCTGACCGGATGGCTAAGTATAATCAATTGCTTCGTATTGAAGAGGAATTGGGTGAAACTGCTTACTTCCCTGGTAAAAATTTTTAAATTAAGTTGTTCCTCTATAAGGCTATTCAGGCTTTGTAGAGGAACAATTTGTTTTTAGCTTAAGCCTATGAGAAATATTTTGTGGAAGTTCAGTCGTAACTTTTATGTTATTACTGGCTTTGCTTTTCTGATGTGGATGTTATTATTCGATACGAATGATTTTATTTCTCAATTCCAGATGAGCAGAAAGCTAAAAAATTTAGAGGCTGAAAAAGCGTATTATCTGGAAAAAGCAGAAGAAGTAAAGAAGGACAGAAAGGAATTGTTGAGTAATACAAAGCTTTTAGAAAAGTTTGCCAGGGAAAAATATTTGATGAAGAAGAATACCGAGGAAGTATTTGTAACAGTAGACGAAAATAATACTCCTCTTGAGTAAGCGGGTTAGTTGACAGCCTTTCGATCGGTCAATTGAAGAAACGTAGTGGTATCACTTACAAAGCTACTCCGTATTGGAGAATAATCGAATTGCTTTTCGTGGATAAGGGTAGGGCGAGTAGTGTTACTCGCTCTTTTATTTTGCAGCATTATCCTTTGATAGAAACTCTCTAATATCAATAAGGATAAGAGAAGAAAAACCTTTAAGGTAAATGATAAATTATTATTACTTGTGCTCATAATTGAAAAGGAATCAATCAGGATTATTAGGCGGTATAGGAATACGATACGAAATAAGTATAAATATTTGACAAAAAATAGCTTTTTGGTGTCAAATATACATCAAATATTACAGATACATTCAATTTTTATATTTGTTTAAACAATAACACTGGCGAAATGCTAGCTGGTCTTTATCCATAAGCAAGTAATACATTATTAAGAAATATAATAATTTAAGTTGATATGGTTAAAGTTTTGTTTGTCTGCTTAGGAAATATTTGTCGATCGCCTATGGCAGAAGGCATATTTAACGATATAATTTTGAAAAAAAAATTGCAAAAAGTGATGAAGTGCGATTCGGCGGGTACTGAGGGTTATCATGTAGGGGAATGGCCTGATAAAAGAATGCAACAAACGGCGTATAAGCATCAAATTCACCTTGGTCATACAGCGCGACAGATAGTTAAAGAAGACATTGCAAAATTTGATTTTATTTTGGCCATGGACAAGGCCAACTTGGCCGACATTCTTACATTAAGCTATCCCAATGAAAGTGCTGGTAAAATAATGCTGATAAGAGACTTTGACCCAGTGTCTGGTGATGGAAACGTGCCTGATCCGTATTATGGTGGTATTGATGGATTTGAAGAAGTATATCAAATGTTAGAGCGCTGTAATCACGCTTTGATTAATTGTCTGATCAAAGACTCACTATAGTTTAGATGGCTTTAGATACTGTATTTTTAATTTTTGGCTAGCGGAAGGTCTCATTACTTATTCCCGTACTAATACCTGAAAGGTATGCCGGGTTTTTTGCTCCAGCAAAATTTCCTTGCGGTCAATTACCTGTTGAATAGTGGCCTCATCGTAATGCTTTACTGTAATTAACTGTAAATTTTCGTTGAAATAAATAGCAAAGTCATCTTGAAGAGATTCTTTCAAGGCTATAATTCTTCGGCTTTGTTGATCGGTGCAAATAGAAAAAGAGATGGCTGAGTTCTGCATCATGTTTATTTTGATGTTCAGGTTTGCCAGCGCGTGTAGAATGGTGCTCAGATTTTTCTCTGTAATAAACGTAAAATCCCTTACGCCGAATGAGATGAGGCACTGGTGAGGCTTAAATATGATGGCAGGAATGATATAGTCCAGCTTCGCATCGCTTATTTGAGTTCCTATGGATGCTGGATGAATGAACGAACGGACATATAGAGGGATTTTTCGATTAGCGAGCGGCTTTATCGTTTTGGGGTGAATAACTGTAGCGCCGTAATAAGTCATCTCGGCAGCTTCATTATACGAAAGCTGTGGATATAAATGAGTCTCTTCGACTAGCTTAGGATCGGCATTTAAGATGCCTGGCACGTCCTTCCAGATCGTAAGCGATTCGGCTTTCAGACAATAAGCAAAGATGGCCGCACTATAGTCGGAGCCTTCCCGACCAAGCGTGGTGGTTTTCTTCCCTACAGTACCGCCAATAAAACCTTGAGTAACGACTGAATGCATACTTAGCAGAGGGAGCACTTCCTTGGTGATAAGCTTCTCACTCCAATCCCAATCTACTTTCCCCTCGCGCCAGCGGGTATCGGTTCGAATAAATTCGCGGGCGTCCAGCCACTGGCAAGCAATGCCTGTCTGTTGTAGATAGGCAGACACCAGGTAGGTAGAGATTACTTCGCCCATTCCAACCACCTGATCGTAATCTTCGTCATACTTTTCTTTACTGGCATGCGTTACCAAATGCTCCAATTGAATAAAAGAAGCTTCTAGTTGCTGAAAAATGGCTGCTCCATTGGCAGGAAATAAATCTTGTGCTATTTGCAGGTGATAAGCTTTCAAATGATTCAGATTGTCGGCATACTGTTGTTGGTCGAGCCAATCGTCCAGCAATTTTTCTAAGGCATTGGTGGTTTTTCCCATCGCCGATACTACTACCAATATGGGTTGCTTGGTGGCATAGGGCAGAACAATGCCAGCCATATTCTTCACGGCTGAGGCATCTTTTACCGAAGCTCCGCCAAATTTGAATACTTTCATGAGGATAGGTAGGGGTGAAGTATTGGGATTTCGTTATTGCTCCATCAGGTAGGCCTTTATATACTCGTCAATGTCGCCATCCATTACGTTCTGGACGTCGGAACGTTCTACGCCTGTTCGGAGGTCTTTGACCAGCTTATAAGGGTGCATCACATAATTACGGATTTGTGAGCCAAACTCAATCCGCTTCTTGGTGCTTTCAATAACCGCCCGGGCTTCGTTTTTCTTTTCTACCTCAATTTGATAAAGGCGGGATTTCAACATCTGCAATGCCTTTTCGCGGTTTTGTAACTGTGACCGCTGCTGCTGGCATTCAATAACGATGCCCGAGGGAAAGTGACGTACCCGCACGGCAGTTTCTACTTTATTTACGTTCTGACCACCCGCACCACTCGACCGAAAGGTATCCCATTCTATGTCAGCGGGATTTATTTCTATTTCAATGGTATCGTCTACAACTGGGTATACAAAGATGGAGGCGAAGGAGGTATGTCGGCGAGCATTGGAATCGAAAGGCGAAATCCGCACTAGGCGGTGTACACCGATCTCTGATTTGAGGTATCCATAAGCAAAATCACCACCGATTTCCAGCGTAGCCGATTTGATACCCGCACCGTCGCCAGCCTGATAATTAATTTCTTTCACTGCATAGCCGTGCTTTTCGCTCCACATAATATACATGCGCATCAGCATTTCGGCCCAGTCCTGGCTTTCGGTACCACCAGCACCAGGATTAATTTCCAGAATTGCACTCAGCTGATCTTCCTCGTTGCTGAGCATTTTCTTAAATTCCATTTCCTCTACTACTTTCTGCACCTTGGTGTATTCGGCCTTTAATTCGGTTTCATCCACATCTCCGGCTTCGTAGAATTCGTAGAGTGTTTCCAGATCAGAAAACAACGTCTCGACTTGATCGTAGCCGCCAGTCCAAAGCTTCAGTGTTTTAATCTCTTTTAAGATGGCTTCGGCTTGCTTTGGATTATCCCAAAAGGCAGGATTTTGCGTCTTTTGTTCCAGTTCTTCTATCGCTAACTGTTTGTTATCGTAGTCAAAGATACCCCCTCAAAGCGGATACTCTCGCTTTCAGATCTTTTAGCTGATCTGTCGTCATAGTTTATAGATTAGTTATGCAATAAATTTAGCTGGTAAATCTACCCGTTTTTCAATAAACTATTATTAACGTTAGCCTTGGCACTGCTTATTTCGTTCCCCATCGAACGGTTCTCCCATTTCATTCCATCATATGCGGGAATCGTCCGGTGAGCTGTGCCGGGTTAAATGTTCATTGTTAAATGATTATTGTTTATTGTGCATTGTTCCTATTTTTGCGACAATAACTACTTAACGAACAACCAACCACGATTTATGTCTGTACAATTTGATTTGATTGTAATTGGAAGCGGCCCAGGCGGGTACGTAGCAGCCATTCGTGCCTCTCAACTGGGCATGAAAGTAGGCGTAGTGGAGGTAGCCGAATTGGGCGGGATTTGTCTGAACTGGGGCTGTATTCCTACGAAAGCTTTACTGAAGAGTGCCCAAGTATTTGACTACATCCAACATGCCAAAGATTACGGCATTGATGTGAAAGATTCAAAAGTAGATTTTGCTGGCGTAGTGAAACGTAGTCGAGATGTAGCGGCTGGCATGAGCAAAGGGATTCAATTTTTATTCAAGAAAAATCAAATTACCGCCATTGAAGGATTTGGCAAATTAGTGAAAGGCCCCAAAGTAGAAGTGAAGAACAGCAAAGGTGAAACCACTATCTACGAAGCCAAACATATTATTCTGGCTACTGGTGGACGCGCCCGCGAACTGCCCAACTTGAAAATTGACAACCAAAAGATTATTGGTTACCGCAAGGCGATGTCGCTGGAGAAGCAACCTGCTTCGATGGTCATTGTAGGTTCGGGTGCTATCGGAATGGAATTCGCGTACTTCTACAATTCCATTGGCACGAAAGTGACTATCGTAGAGTTTTTGCCCCGCGTTGTACCCAATGAAGACGAGGAAGTATCTAAATTACTGGAAAGAAGCTACAAGAAAGCTGGCATTAGTATTATGGTTAACTCTTCGGTAGAAGCGGTGGATACGAGCGGCACGGGCTGTAAAGTAAAAGTGAAAACCCAGACTGGAGAAGAATTCATCGATTGCGACATTGTATTGTCAGCCGTGGGCGTATCTACTAACCTGGAAGGCATCGGACTGGAAGACTTAGGTGTGGCGGTAAACAGAGGCCAGGTGGTGGTAGATGAATACTACCGAACCAACGTCGCTGGCGTATATGCCATTGGCGACATCGTAAAAGGCCCTGCTTTGGCGCACGTTGCTTCTGCCGAAGGGATTACTTGTGTAGAGAAGATTGCAGGCCATCACCCAGAGCCTATTAACTATAATAACATTCCTGGTTGTACGTATTGCCAACCAGAAATCGCGTCGGTGGGTTATACCGAGAAACAGGCGATTGAGGCTGGTTACGAAATCAAAGTAGGTAAATTCCCTTTTTCGGCTTCGGGTAAGGCGAGTGCTGCCGGAGCAAAAGAAGGCTTTGTAAAGGTGATTTTCGATGCGAAGTACGGCGAATGGCTGGGAGCACACATGATTGGTGCCAATGTGACTGAGTTGATTGCCGAAGTAGTTGTGGCTCGCCGTCTCGAAACGACCGGGCACGAAATCATTAAGTCGATTCACCCGCACCCCACTATGTCAGAAGCCATTATGGAAGCTGCCGCTGCTGCCTATGGCGAAGTGATTCATATTTAGTTTTTAGCTAATGGCTTTCAGCAGTCAGCCATCAGCTATTTTGGTTTTATAAAAAAGGCCGTCAGTATTTCACTGGCGGCCTTTTTTAATGTGCTGTTTTGGAAGCTCGTTATTACGCCCTATCGATTTTTTTCAAAAGGCGATAGGGCGCAATGGCAGGATACGACTAATTGTCCTGGGTAAGTAGTCGATCGCGTCATTGGGAGCCCTTCGCGAAGCAATCTGTTGGAATGACGTTCGGCCATCGTTTTATCAAAAAATATTTTTGGCGAATTGACCGTGAAAAAGGGTATTGGTAGCCTGAACGAAACCGAAGACTTAGAAAATTGCTTCTTCGATAATATGGAAGAAGCCCGCCGTTGGTTGTTGGCCTAAAAAGAACCCGGAAGTGATAATGTCAGGGCTAGATGAATTATTATCTGATAGCTTCCGCTAGCGGTTGCACTACGGTCGTATTCGTTTCGCTATACCGACGATTGGAATGCGTGCGGTCAGTGAAAGAGCCTGCAATGGCCATAATTAAGGCCAGTACCAAGGCGGGTACAAAGCCTTGTACCTCAAAACCGCTCATTAATTTATCTACCAATTTGATAACAACAGCCGTTACGAGTAACCGGACTACAAAACGGAGCATAAATAATGTAACGAGGTCAAGTGGCAAACGCAGAAAGAAACCCACTGTTGCATTGAGTATGCCAATGAGCAAGGCCGCTACAATGGCAGTTCCAAAGTTTTTGATGGTAATTTTTGGCATCATGTAAGCTGCTACAAATAAAATGGCGGCGTTGATTAATAAGTTAATAATGAAGCTCATAATAAGAAAATGTTTTGAGTTTAGATTTATGGTCTGCTTACGCAAAGTAGACAATTAGGTTTTAATGCCTATTGTTATCCCTAGTCGACATACCTTGCATCTCTACTACTGATATGTAACCTAAGAAAGTAAATTCGAGTATAAGTGGCTAACCAATGAGTAGTACATCTCATACACATACTTGTAAAAACCTTTAAAATATTTTAGCCATGAGTAACGATAAAAACAATTCAGTTGCTACTTTTTTGATGGGTGCTGCTATTGGAGTAGCCGCTGGTATTTTGCTAGCCCCCTACGCGGGCGAAGATGCTAGAAAAAAACTGATCGATAAAGCCAATGATCTTAAAGACCAGTTCGGTAGTAGCCTAGCCGATGTGTTTAATACTGCCCGTGAAAAGGTTAGTGAGTACGGCGAAAAAGCCGAAAATGCTGCGAATAACTTTAACAAGCGTAATAGCGATACCGTATAATCAAATTGGCTCATAAAGTAATTCGTCTGTGAGCAGCCTATTAAAGTCTGGCGCTCAAGAAATAATAATACACTGTCTATATCAATGCAAAAGCCTGCTGTATGTACATACAGCAGGCTTTTGCATTGATTGGCTATTCTAGTCAGCCAGATGTGCCGTGCCATCAGTAGCGATTGCGTAGATATCGGAGGCCTCGCAAATCCATCAATTTATCGTTTTTGTCGTCAGGCGGCTCAAATCGTAGGTAGCCAATAAACTTATTGTCTACCCGGACTTCGTGTTGGTTTTCGTAGTCGATACTGTAGATACCTTTTTTCGCCAGAGAGGTGTCAATCTTAATATGGACTTCAATAATTTCGTCGTTGCTATAACTATCAATGTTATTAGCGCTAATGGCCAGGTGGTTAATTAGTCGTTGCTTGAATCGGATAATTACCAGTCCTCTTTGCAATTCCTCCGACTCGTGGTGTTCCTCCAAAAAATAAAAATCGGCGGTATAATATATCTGGTTATCCGTTTTCAGGATTATAAAATACCGCCCACTGCCACTGACAAAAAACTGAAATTTATGCTTCGATTTTATGGAATTTGGCACAATAGACAATTGCAAAACAGCAGATCCGCACGATTCGCAAAGGCCATTTTTGATGTCTTCTAAACGGTTAGCCGCTAATTTCTCTAAAGTGGTATAGTTTTCACTCCCTAATAGCTTTGTCAAAACTATTTTAATGTTTTTCCCTTTCTCTTCTTTACTACCTTCAAAATCAAAACTTTGACAAAATGACTCGGACAGATTTATGCGCGCTAACTGCACTGGCGCGACGCGGCAGGAGTGGAGGAAGGGCACCAATAATAAGAGAATGCTCAGTTTGCTTCTTGCCATCGCCTTAATTGGTATAATGCGCAACAACACCCTTAATTGATATGTAGTTGAATTTCATTCTTTCTTTGGGGAAAGCTGCCACCTAATTCTGGAATCAACTGTTGTAGGCAAGCGTTTAAATTAATCAGCTGCTTAACTCGGTCTGCGGCCTGGCGAGCATCATCGCTATAATAGTAAAGGTGGCATTGAGTCTGGGGTAATTCCTGCCAATATACTGTAAAAAAGTGCTTTTTTAGTGTTGGTTTTAATTCTTCATCCACCCAACTTTTCGACTCATTAGAAGACAAAATCAGCACTGTATACCCCACGTTCTGTTGATCATTAAAATTCGGAGTAGCAGTAGGAGTAGGAGTAGGAATAGGCGTAGGAGTGGGTGTAGGGTTGAGCTTAAGTTTGGGTATTGGTGTAGTAGTATGATCAACGGGCTCTGGTAAAGGCTTGGGTTTGGGAGTAATGACTGAATCATTTGCCCGGATTATTATTGATGACGATTCTATGGGTGGCTTAGGAGAATTGAAATATTTTGCAATATTGTCATGAAAAAAAGTCAGCAGCAAGGTCAGGATCCCGATCGCGATGACTACGATAGTTTGGATTACAGTGAGTGTTTCTTCGATGTTTTTTAGCCACCCTTTGGGTGCTATTGGCGGACTAGGTTTCTGGGAGTCCTGTTCTTTTGCCTCTGCCGGATTGGTGATCGTTTCCATAGGAATAAAGAAAATAAATGGCCATAATATATTTATTCAATTGGTTGATTATTAGTGTGGTGATCTACATAAAAGTAA
>JAZKGK010000010.1:12744-13748 GCA_040385915.1 Bacteroidota bacterium | reverse complement strand
GATAGGTCAGCTCATCAATAGGCGGGCTTTTCTTGACTGGGACATACTCGGAACTATACTCTTTACTAGCCGAGGTATTGATAGATAGCCGGTACTGTTCGGCTTCTTTCAAAGCAGGCGTGCTCATTTGATAAGTCCCTTTGCTTGTTTCAACAAAAACGAAACGACTACCCTGGTCACCTTCTAAACTTACTTTGGCTTGCGATTCGGGCAAGCCAGTGGCGGCAGCACTTTTCGGGGTTACCTGCTGGGTGCGACTTAAGCGAACAGTAAGACTGTCATTCCCCAATTCCAATAAAGCATCTACGACCAGATAATTATCAGCAGAAGTAATTTCTTGGGGTAGATACGGCTCTATGCACCTGCTTAGCAGCACAAGCAGGAGAAATAGTACAGCAGTTTTTAAACAAGCAGATTTCATAGTTAGAATGATGACGAGTAGAATCTAGGTAAAGGCAGAACGGCGGTAACTCCTAGAATTTAAAATTATAAGTAAGGGTAGGAATGGGCTGTCCAAAGATCGACAACTGATAGCCATTCAACTTACCTCCATATTTGGAATTGAAATAAACGGAGTACGGATTTTTCCTTCCCAGCAAGTTGTAAATGGACAAAGTCCAGGAACTATGCCCCAGTTTTCTGATTTTATGATTCCCTTCCAGAGTCAAAGCCAGGTCTGCCCGGTAAGTGTCAGGTATGCGGAACTTATTGCGATCAGCGTAGTAAAAGCGTTGCGTACCGTCGAAGTTGTAGGTACCGATGGGGGGAGTATATGGGCGTCCGGTACTATACGTCAAATTGAGGGAAACGCTGAAGCGATGACTGAATTTGTAATTACTCACCAGCGTAAAGTCGTGCGGTTTGTCGTAATTGCTCGCGTAGTACTCGCCATCGTTGGGCACATCGCTGCCGGTCAGGTCGTCGGCTTGCAACAGCGTACGAGCATAGGTATAGCTTACCCAACCATTGAGCTTGCCTGTCGTTTTCTTCAACATCAATTCCAA
>JAZKGK010000010.1:8090-12734 GCA_040385915.1 Bacteroidota bacterium | reverse complement strand
GAGCAGCTGGTGTACGAATCGGCAGGCGAGACGTTCAACATCAATTCCAATCCGTAGGCTTTGCCGTGGGTAGTTATCACAGCGGTTTCAATCTGGGAGTTTAGGATCAGGGAATCACCCGCTTTATAATCCAGGAAATTATATATGTTTTTATAATAAACCTCGGCGGAAAATTCCAGCGTGTTGTTTTTTAGGTTTTTGTAAAAACCCAGGGCATACTGATCGCCGACCTGGGGCTTGATGTGAGAGTCGCTCAGCTTCCAGATATCGGTGGGCGAAATAGCCGTTGTATTCGTGAGCAGGTGAAGGTATTGCCGCGTCCGGTTATAGCTGGCTTTTACCGAAGCGTTTTCCGACAACATGTACCTGGCCGAAAGCCGATACTCCGGCCCTCCATACGTTTTGATTAGCTCTCCTGAAGGATATAGTTGGCTACCAGTGCTATATGCTTTCTCCATTGGCAGGCCAGGCGCATAAGAATAGACCTTATGGGGACCCAGGTATTGAAAAAACGAGTACCGGAAGCCGACGGTCAGCGAAAGCCGCTGATTAATATCGAACTTATCGCCTACATATATCGCACTTTCTTGCGCTTGTTCATTTTCCAGCACAATGGGTTTTATCAGTGATTCGACGCCACTAGGGGTGAAGGAACCAGGCGATACCTTATAATTGATCGTATTAAAGCCAAAATCGAGTGAATGCTTGGGGTGAATGAAATAGTTAAAATCGGCATTCAGGTTGGCTTGACGTATACCAAAAGACAGATCATAGGCTGTAGTCGGTGTTTGATGACCTGCAATAGCGTATTGGTAGCGGCTATAGGCAGCAGTAAAGACACCCAATAATTTCTGGCTGAAAGTATGCTTCCATTTAAGGGAGCCCAGTTGGTTTTGGTAACTGTACAAGGTATCGCCACTGTTGAGCCGGAATTTGTCACTGCTGACATAGCCCGTGAGGAACAGGCTATTTTTTTTGTTGATTTCGTGGTTCACGTGTACGTTTAGGTCGTAGAACGAGGCTGAACTCTTGTTGAAGGTGGCATTGTCCAGCGATTTCAACAACCAATCAGAATACGTAGTACGCCCGCCAATGATAAAAGAAGTCTTATCCTTGATAATGGGGCCTTCCAGGGTTAACCTTCCCGTAATAAGCCCAATTCCGCCTGAGGCAGCGAATTTTTTCTTGTTACCATCTCGACCGTTGATGTCGAGTACAGACGATAGTCGGCCACCATATTTGATGGGAATGTTGCTTTTGTAGAGTTCCAGGTTTTTGACCACATCAGGATTGAAGGCCGAAAAGAACCCGAAAAGGTGGGAGGGGTTAAACACAACTGCGTCGTTGAACAAGATCAGGTTTTGGTCGGTAGAGCCGCCGCGCACGTTGAGGCCAGTACTGCTTTCGCCAACCGATTTCACGCCCGGCAGGGTAAGGACGACTCGGAACAGATCCGTTTCGCCGAAAGCCGTGGGCACTTGCTTCATCGTCTTGATGTCCAGTCTTTCCAGTCCCATCTGACTGCCCGTTACGTTCACATCCTTGCCTGCTTTCACCAATACTTCCTTTAGCGCGATCACACTTTCCCGAAGTTCAATCTCCAGTTTGCCGTCAGAATACAGTATAATCTGGCGTTGTGTCTCCTTCATCCCCACACTCTTGATTTTCAAGGTATGACTCCCTCTGGGAATGGACAGCGAGTAGTTACCCAGTGCATCAGTTGTCGTCCCAATCTTTGGCGTTTCGATGTAAACAGCGGCGCCAATCACAGGTTCGCCCGTGACAGCATTCCGAACGTAGCCAGTCAGTGTGGACTTGCCTTCCTTAATTTTCATGGTTCTGACACCAATTTCATGCAGCTTGTTTTCAGCCGTGGAAAGCCGTTTTTCCTGCACTTCATTGGTTGGTGGAACATAAGCGGCTACGGTCGGGCGTTTTTTCGCATTCGACGAGGCTTGCTCGGTGGTATCTAGCGGTTCAAACAAGTCGTCAGCCAATTGAGTAATAATCGCTTGCCCTTCTGTCAGAAAAATTCGCTTCTGGTCATGGTCTATGGCATACCGAAAATCGGAAGACTTGAACACTTGTTCTAATACCGATGTCAGCGGCTGATCTTTTACATGCAACGTCACTTTCAGGCTATCGAACGTATGGGGTTGGTAATAAAAGAAATACCCCGTTTGCCCTTCAACATCCCGAATAAATTGACTGAAATACACTTCGTCGAAATCGACACTTATCCGTTTCTCAATGGATGTCTGACTAAAAACAGCAGGCGAAAGGATGGCAAAGAAGAGGAAAGAAAATAGAAAGCGGAAGGTTTTCATGGATGAGTGAGTTGATCGTAGTAAGCAGATGTTTTGATAAGTGCGGACTCCCGGTTTTGCTGAAAATCAATGTTCTTTTCCCGCCAGTATGCCTTCAATGCTTTTTTCTGATCTTCCATCAGCTCCATAACCGACGCTTTACCGTGAACAGCGTAGTAAACACCGCCCTTATATTGATAAAACTGGTTATTGGAAGAGAAACGTATCGTACGCTCTTGGTTAATGACGACTTTTTCCTGGGTTTTTGTCCTCTTAACAAACACCTTTACCGTTCCATTATATAAAAGTTCGTAAAAGCCAGTACTGAGCCCGGTTTTTTCTTTTTCCAGTCTAACAAATGTGTGATTATCCAGCGTAAAGGAGGTGATTTTTTCATTACGCAGCATAAGGGTTCCATCCCCATTGAGCGACTCAATAATTAGTTTCTCGTTCTCAATGTCGTACAGCATAGAGGAAGTTTGGTATAGCTGGCCGAAATACACGATCGATCCTGGCTTCCATTGCTCCGATCCGAAAAATGGATGCTCATACTCCACCCGATCGGATACGCCATACTCCTTTCCTAAATAAAGATACTGCGATGCTGGAGTGGCTTGCTGGTAAAGGCTTTGGGCATATATCAGCGCTTGATTCACTTGGCCTCGATCAGCAGTGTTCACACCTTGGCTAAAAGCAGGTGTGATTGCGACCAGGGTTGCAAAAATAGATGGGATAAAAAATTGCATTCGGATGAAGAATTAAAATAATAGGAAATGGATAAGGGTCGTATTAATGATATGTATGATAAATGAAACTCCTCCAACTGCTGGATCACTACAATCAAACGTATTTCAATGTGGCAATTACAAAAACTGACTTCAAAAAAACAAATCGGACAAGCCTAGTTTAAACAAGGAAATTTTCACTACTATCCTGCACTATCCTATTGAGTACTCAATTTCAAGCTCATTTTTGTGATTTTACCCAGGCACGACAACCTGATTATTAAGGTGTTTCAAGAGAAAACACCACAAGCATGATACTACAGGATAGTTGGCGTTAAGGTGTGTTTTACTTTTGTTTTGAAAGTAAAAATATAAATAAATAAAAATTTTGGAAGTGAACCAACGTCCGTTTAAACAATTTTTACTCCTCCTGGTGCTTTTGAGTAGTGGAGAAGCGGGATGGGCTCAAACAAAAAAAGCCCCCGTATCGTCTGCCAACCGTTCGATTCGGTATACCAACCCCATCGCCATTGAGCCAATCCGCGATCCGCAGATTCTCTTCCAGAACGGTCGTTACTACATGACTGGTACCAGCCAACTCGATGGCAGCATTACAACGGAAGGCCCCGGCGTTAAGCTGTTTTCTTCTCCTAACCTAACCGATTGGAAGGTCGAAAAGGTGCTGGTAAAGCCGGGAGGCTGGTATATGAACCGTATCTGGGCTCCCGAAATACAGCTAATCAATGGCAAGTTTTACCTTACTTTGAATGCGCTTCATGACAATCCGGTCAGTCAGGCGGTGTGCGTGGCGGTATCCAATCGGATCGATGGCGAATACAAAATCCTGACTCCTGACAAGCCTCTCTGCGAAGGAAACGATTCCCACCTGTTTCAAGATGATGACGGAAAAGTATATCTCTTCAACTCCGATAACGAGGGCGTAGCCATGCAAGACAAAATCGTGGCCCGCGAAATAAAGCTGGAGCCTTTGCAAATAGTAGGGGAAAAGTTTTCTATCATCGAGCCAGGCACCAAGGATGATTGGGATGGCAGTACAAAAGAAAATGTGGCCATCGAAGGTCCCTATGTAATCAAGCGGAAGGGCACGTATTACTTGTTCTATTCCTCGTGGGGTCGGGGCTATGAAGTGGGCTATGCTACCGCAAGCAACATTCGCGGCCCATGGGTCAAGTACAAGCGCAATCCCATTTACGGAGCCCAGGATCAGGCAGCCTGCCAGCGCAACGGCAAACCCTATACGCAATCGCCCAATGTACCATTTACCGAAGTGGGTCATGGCAATGTGTTCCATATGCCCAACGGACAATTCTGGCTGGCTTGCCACGGAATTAATAAGGGCAGTACGCCCCAACTGGTGATCGATCCAATGACGTTTGACGAGTCAGGCCAGATACATATGCAACTCACCATTACAACCCAGCGGGTACCCATGCGTATTGTTCGCAAAAAATAAATCATCTTTACTCTTTAATAAACTAGTTTATCATTTAATATTTCTTCAACCTTCTTCACGTGAAAACCTACTACACTCAACGACTCGTTCTCGTTATTGCTCTTTTTTGGATACTTCAGCCTCTTGCCAGAGCGCAGTC
>JAZKGK010000010.1:0-7990 GCA_040385915.1 Bacteroidota bacterium | reverse complement strand
TCCGATACAGGTTGATCAGCCCGTATTCGATCCCAGCCTCTTCTTCGATGACGATGGCAAAGTATATTATACCCGCCGGGGCGATTTCAAGGACAAAGACATTGTACAGGCTGAAATCGACGTAAAAACTGGCAAGCTACTCACCCCACTGCGGGGCATTTCCAAAGGCTTGATTTCGGACGATACCGAAGGCCCGCACCTATTCAAAGCCAACGGTTGGTACTATCTGACTATGGGCGAAGGCGGCTCACGTGCCCTGCACATGCAAACCATTGCCCGAAGCAAAAGCCCTTGGGGACCATTTGAAGCGAATCCTAACAATCCGATCATTTCTCAGCACAATGCCTGGTGGCATCACATCCGGGCGCTGGGTCACGCCGACTTTGTAGAGGCACCTAATGGCAGTTGGTGGGCCGTTTGCCTAGGTACGCGCCACTCCAGCTATGATTCGTTCAGTGCCATTGGCCGCGAAACGTTCCTGCTTCCGGTGCAGTGGGTCAACGATTGGCCGGTAATAAAGCCTGAACACCGCCAAAAGCTGGAGGTAAATGTGCCAACCTTGCCCCTGAAACCCTGGCCAGCAGAGCCTACCAAAGACGAATTTGAAGGAGCCAAACTGGGCTTGTCCTGGAATCTGTTGTCTTACGCTTCGATTCCCTATTACAGCCTCAGCGAACGCAAAGGCTTTCTACGCCTGAAAGGAACGAGCGAACCTTTGTGGGAAACGCATCCTGTGGCCTTTGTTGGCTGCCGTCAAAAGGAAATGATTGGCGAATGTACAACTGAACTGGAGTTTTTGCCGACGACCGACCGCGAGGAAGCAGGCATTACCGCATTCCAGAATAGTAAATATCATTACGACTTGTTTGTGACATTACGGAACGGAAAAAAAGTGGCCGTATTACGCAAATCCGTTGGCGATATGGTAGTAGAAGCGGCTTCAATTCCCGTACAAGGCAAACGGATCAAATTCAAAATTTCGGCAGATCTAGATAAATATACGTTTCGGGTAGCCGACGAAAGTGGCGCTTGGAAGGAACTAGGTACAGGAAACGCGAACCTGATCTCCACTGAAGTAGCCCAGGTTTGGTCGGGTGTGTTGCTGGGAATGTATAGTACAGGCAATGGAAAGGCTTGCAAAAATCCGGCAGATTTTGACTGGTTTGAAGCCACTTTTCAGCCTGCTAAACTGGTGTCCTATTAAGCGCATAGAATAGTACCGCCAAAATGAATTATTAGACATCGGGCAGGCAGATTTCGCTTTGAGTGAAATCTGCCTGCCCGATGTCGTTTGTTTTAAAGAAAAAACCCAACTGCGAATCACAAAGGTAGCCAACTGTTTAACTAGCAACCCCACTCCTATGAAAAAACTAGCCTTTAAAATGAAGCTGAAGCCGGGCAATCAGCAGGAATACCAACGACGGCATGAAGCGATCTGGCCAGAACTAGTAGACCTACTGAAAGCAAATGGTATCGCTGACTATACTATTTTTCTCGATGCGGAAACGGATACCCTTTTTGCCGTCCAGTTGCAAGCGGGCGAACAATCCTCCCAGGATTTGGGACAGAATGCGGTGGTACAGAAATGGTGGGCATATATGGCCGACTTGATGGAAACCAATCCTGACAATTCTCCGGTTTCCATTCCCCTACAGCCCGTTTTTCATTTGGCGTAATTTGACAATAACCCACAGAAGGTCTATGAATGCACTTCCAGAATATGGGAACAAATAAGGAAGGCTTCGCTTGGAGCGAAGTCTTCCTTTCGAGGACTTTTTACGGTTTATTTATTTTTGCGCTACAGTCCCATATGTTGCAAATACGTATTCATCTTCAAATACTCGGTTAACGGCGGCTTTTGTTGTAAGATGAAGTCCAGGTTGTTGACTAGCTTGCTGAAGTGCTTGAGTAGCCATTTTCCACATGTCCTGACTTTCCAGTGAATAAGGCGCAAACTCTTTACTTTCGCAGGCAATTATCTTCGTGGAGATTAGTTTTCCTGTCCGGTCAAAGATAAGTTGGGATTTTATTGTCCAGCGAGTATCATAAGGCAAGTCCTTGAGCAAAGGAGTTATCCGGAGATTCTGACTAATAGACTGGTTAAATGTTCTCATGCCTCCGTCGATTTTCTCCCGCTCCACCCACTTCAGTGGCGCTGAAGGAAGAGGAGTAGGCAAGTCGGGTTTACAGGCTAAGGCCAACGAAAGCAGGAGTGTGACTGGTAAGGCCAGCCATAGGCGATAAACGCGCGTGGGGTGCTTATGTAAGTGAATCATGGTTAATCTGTTTTGAATAAGTGGTTGGGAAAAGGGATGCACGAGTGAAGTGGGTAAAGGTCGGCTAGCTTGCTTAACGATAAGCTGAGCGTATGTATATGGATCGACAAAAGGCAGCGTGTCTGAATCAGCCAGGTATTCGTGGGTTTGTTTTAATGCTCTTTGATAAAGTATGAGAATGAGATTGGGCCAGCAAAAAGCCCTCAACAATTCCAGGTAGAGTATATCCCAGCTATGTCTACCGCGGACGTGGGCTTCCTCGTGTCGGAGAATAGACGCTTGATCTGCTTCACTGAATGACTCGCTTTCATTCCAACATACATACTGCAAAAAAGAGAAGATCGGTAATGGCTCCCGAGGACGAATCAACCAATAGCCAGAGCGTTTTTCGGCCTGATCTAGGTATGGGTCAATCAATCGCTTGACTTGAATAAGTCGGTATACCAATCGCAGCAGCAAACACGCCACAATAAGTCCATAGCCTATCGCCACTGCCCATTCCCAAGGTATACTATTGCCGCCCAAGTGGGGGCTGGCGGCAGGAATAACCCATTCAGTCACTGTTTTAGACGTTGTCAGCAGGGTTGCGCCTGGACTTCCAGACCAACTGATGGGCAGGGGAAAGTTCAACAGCGGCAACAGCAAAGAGAAACCGGTCGCTCCCAGGAGATATGCCCGATTGAAGTGAAAGCAGGTTTGTTTTTCCAGTAACAGGGCATAAAAGGCATACAGCACCACCAAGGCGAGATTCGCTTCCAGCCAATAGTTAAGCAGGTTTGTCATCATTGCTTTTGGGTTTAAGATTTTTCTCGATGTAATCAATCATCTCGTCCACTTGCTGGCTACTCAAATTATTCTCGTTGGCAAAAAAGGAAAGCAGCTTCTGAAAAGAGCCGCCAAAATGGCTTTTCAGAAAGTCATTTAGGTAAAAACTGCCGTAGTCTTTCTGATCAACCAGCGGAAAATATTCGTAGGTGTTGCCATATTGAGTATGCCCCACATAGCCTTTTTTTTCCAGCACCCGAATCACCGTCGAAACAGTATTATAGGCGGGCTTGGGCGGCGGAAGCTGATCAATAATGTCCTTGATAAAGCCTTTTTGAATCGCCCAGAGCACATTCATAATCTGTTCCTGGGGCTTAGTTAATTGCTTCATTGTGCGAAAGTGGCTATTTTTCATAAAGGTAAAACTATTATTATAGTTTGCAAACTATAATAAAAATAAATTAACTACAACTATAGTTTAAATAATTATCTAAAGAATAATCCCAAATAAAAGTTGAATAAATACGCTTTCCTCAAGCCCTAACAAGCAAAAGCCCCAGCCGGCGGAACGGTTGGGGCTTTTGCTTGTTGGAGAACTACCTCGTCTGAACTAGGATTTGATAGGACGAAAGGATGCATGAAGCAATGAGTAGTGAATAATGAGCAATGAATTAGGAAATTTTCAGCCTGTATCTACTCGCGTCAGAGCGTCAGACTTATTGTCTTGTGCTAGATTAACGTTACCTATAGCATACATTACCACAAGCATCCCTTATTGAGCGCATTGGTTAAAGTTGTACCAATTTATTTTCTTAAGCGTAAACTCCCCTCCCTGGAAAATAAGCGAATCGAGTGGATTTTTCTCATTATACAAGGTGCCATAAAAAGTGCCCCTAATCCCACTCAATTCAGACGCTGGTGTAGGTATAAATTCACTAACCTCTACAAAAAAAGAACCATGGGTTATCTTGTTCACATAGCGGTTGTAGGTACCATCTGGTTTATTTATAGTGAATAAGGCATAGGAAGAAAAATCCTCTGTATAGGAGCCCTTGATTTCATACAAGCCTGTCTTTTTTACATTACTGATCTGAAACTTAAAGGCATTCTCACTTGTGTAGTCAACTTTAGCTTGCGGGTCTTTATATGCTGAAATGGTATAAAAAGGCTTTTGTTGACTATTTTCAGTTACTGCTGACCATGCCCCATGGAAGGTACGCATGCACACCTCTTTTCCTATTTGGGAGGGTTGCCACACCTGGCCGTTCAGGCGCATGCTAAAGGAGTTAAGAGGCTGAGGTTTTTGCTCTTGAATTACTTTTTCCTTTTGACAGCTAAGCAAGAGGGCCAATAGAGCTAGCGTGAGTAGGTATGGGTTTAGAACAGGAAATGTTTTTTTCATGGGATTTTACGTTTTAGGAAAAGTTAATTAGGGAAATACTTTACAAAAATTATTCTTTGGCATCAATCAATAACTCGATCCTGATTGTAAATACGCACAATGGCTGTATTGGTTATGCCTATTTCTTCCTTCAAAAAAGACTTTACTCGTCTTAATCCTCTCACTCAAACTAATTCACTTCTTCCGTCACCGCTTCTAATTGCTTCTGTAAAGCAGTGAACAGAACCGTGTTTCCTTCCTGATGATAGCTGGATAAGTTCTTTGTAAAGGTAGGTAAATCGTACAAAAAGGCTTTCAATGAATCGGCGGCCAGATCCGGGAAATGGCGGCCATAGCCCAGCTTGTCGATATAGGCGGCGTTCATGAACTGTTCGAACTGGTTCTTGAGCGGGAAGGAATATACTGGCTTTTGGAGGTACACGGCTTCCGAAATAAAGGAAAAGCCGCCGTTGGCAATCACGGCTTTGGCTCCGGCCAGGTCATTCACAAAGCCTTCTTCACTGAATTTCTTGAAGAGCACATTCTTGTCTTCTTCGTCTTTGTTGAAGCCGTAGACGTAAAACTTCAGGTTCGGAATTTGATGCAGCACTTGCTTGATACCCGACAGCGAGCTGGAAGTCTGGTAGACCAGGATGTGATCGCCGCTGGTGACTTTGGCCTGACATATGGCGTCGCGCACTATGGGCGGAACAAGCGAGGTGTTCTTCTTCTTGATCTCGGCATCGAAAAAGCTGGAGATGAAATAGTGCCTGGCTCCCGGTACTTTCACCTGCACAATCGACTTCGCCAGACTGTAATTGCTCTTCTCGTCTGCTGGAATAGGGATGTCCAGCGAGCATCGGTCCATCACCTGCATATTGTCGATACTGATTAGGGGAATGCGGTGCTGCTTGGCAAAGAAGTAGGTAAACGACTCAAAATCACTGATAATCACATCAGGTTTGAAGCTTTTATCCATCAACAGGTACTGCGTAAAGTTGTGCAGCAGGTTGGATGGCGCTGACTTCAGGTTAAGCAGAAAGGTGCCCAGCTTAGAAACCTGCGCGTTTTTATAAGCAAAGTGCAGCCCTTTGATTTCATGCACCCGCTTCGGGAAAGCTTTCGACAGGAACTGGTACGCCCGCGAGCTGGATACTACCTGGACATTATGCTCTTTTAACAGATGATCGATAACAACTTTGCTGCGGGTCGCATGCCCCATTCCTTCCCCTGGTACTCCGTATAATATGTTCACCGAATGTGTGTTTGTTGTTTATAAATGAGTTGTTTGTTACTTGGAATTTAGCTTATTCTGTTTTTGAAAAGTTGTACAGTTTTCCCACCAACAACGGCAGGAATTTATTTCATCAGCATCGCATCGGCGCACCGATCAGCACATAAACGCATCAGCACATTAATCTTATTTTCCCTTCAAACCCAACGATTCCAGGAAGGCCTCCGAATTGGGTTCTCTGCCTAAGAAAGCACGGAGCATATCCATTTCTTCCTTGGTAGCGGCTTTTTCCAGGATTTCTTTCCGGTACCGGACGCCCGTGGCCGTATCCATGATACCCTTCTTTTTGAAGACCGAAAACATGTCTTCGGCAAAGACCAGTGACCACATGTAGCCATAATAATTGGCAGCATAGCCATTGAGGTGGCCAAAGCTGGTAATAAAGTGGCTGCCCTTAGGAAAAGGCATCTGGGCTAGTTTCACAATCTCCTCTGCTACCTCCATGATAGGCTGGCCTTTGATCGAGTCATATTTGTCCTCATAAGTAAAGTCAATCAACCCTAATGTCAACTGTCTCATATTGAATAGGCTACTGGATACCAGTTTCGTTTGCTTTATTTTATTGAATAGAGTTTCTGGCAAAGGCTTACCCGTTTTGTAATGGCGGGCAAATAGTTTGAGCGATTCGTATTCCCAGCACCAGTTTTCCAGGAACTGCGAAGGCGCTTCCACAAAGTCGCCCTTGACAGAGAATGGCCCCTGCGAAGCAATAGTTGAACGACCCAACATAGAATGAACCAAATGCCCGAATTCATGGAACAAGGTGATGACATCCTGGTGATTTAACAAAGAAGGCTCTCCGGCATTTCCTTCAGGGAAATTGCATACCAATGCCGACACAGGAAGCACTTCTTTTCCGCCCGCTATCCTGTATTGACTCATAGGAAAGCAGGCAAAATGGGTGTATTTGTCTGGCCGTGGATACAAGTCCAGGTAAAAGCTGCCGATCTTTTTGCCCTCTTTCAGCATTTCAAAAGTCTTTACCTTACTAAACCAGACGGGCACGTGGGCCTGCTCTTTTATTTGGATATTGAAGAGTTTTTCGTAAACGGTAAACATCCCTTTCAAGGTGTTATTCATTTCAAAGTACTCCTTCACTTCATCTGTATTGAGCTGGTACTTGGAATCCAGCAGCTTTTTGGTGTACAGAGAAACATCCCAGGCGAAGATCGTATCGGACTGTTCGGGCTGTAGGCGATGCTTTACTGTCCTCAATTCCTTGAGGTCGTTCGTGACGCCGGCAGCAAGGCTAGCAGCCAGATCATTCTCGAATTTCCATACTTTGGCGGTTGTGGCAGCCATTTTATCGACCAGCGCATATTCGGCATAGCTTCGGAAACCCAGTTTGTAGGCCAGCTTCTGGCGATAATAAAACAGGCTGTCCAGCACGGGGAGATTGGCCGGATACGCCCGGTTGTTATACCGCAAATACATGGCCCGGCGGGTGAGATCTTTTTCGGCATATTTCAGCACATTCACGTAATTAGGGCCGTTGATATAGACCACAAAGCTGCCATTGGGCTTTTTCCAACCCAGGCTCACGTTCGCCGGAACGCCCGTCAATTCCTCGGCAGAAAAGGTCAGGCTGTCTTTGTGCTGGGCAATGTTTTTGTCGAACTGAGTACCAAAGCCTATTATTTTCTTGTTAATGGCTTCCAATGCTTTCCTGCTTTCCAAAGGCAGTTTCATTCCATTTTTTTCAAAGGAGAGAATGGTTTCTTTGAGGAATTTTTGCTGGGAAGACTGTAGGCTTTTTGCTTCTGAGGAAGAGGCATATTGCTGAAACGCTTTGTAAAGGCCTTCATTCAGGAAAAGGTTACTGCTATAAAGCGACATTTTTTCCTGTCCGTCATTGGCGGCATCACGAATGTTCTGGGGCGGATAGGTTGAGGCGATCAGGCTCAATTTTGAACTGTAATCATTCAGTTCGTAGAGCAGTTCATCAAAAGCCATAACGGTATTGGCCAAAGTATGCTTGCCGGCAGGAATAGCCGCAATCTTTTTCACCCGCTCATCCGACAGTTGGGTGAGGGTGGTAATGCCCTGGTTAATCAGAGAGACATCCACCTTGTCGAAGGGAATGGGTTGATTTGAATGCACCAGCAGTGAGTTGGTCGGTGCTGGCGTTTGTGCCTGGCTGTGATAAAAACTATGACAGAAGAAAAGAAGCAGAATGATTGGGCTGGTTTTCATGGGTTAAGGATTAGGAAGGTGTATGAATAACGTTTTTATGTTTGGCTTGAACAAGTATAGCAAACAGGCACGATGAGCGGA
>JAZKGK010000009.1:1600-18307 GCA_040385915.1 Bacteroidota bacterium | reverse complement strand
GGCACGACTCTAGCACTGAGCGATGTCATTCTCGCTTTCCCTGTTTGAAAAAATCCGCTCTCAGGTGGACAATAACTGGGTTCGGATAACGGGGTTAATAACCTAACACCTAACACCTAACTGCTAACACCTAACAACCTAACAACCTAACACCCAATGAAATTCCTTCGTTTGTTACTGTTCATTCCGTGCTTTGTTGCTTGTCAAGAGAAGCCTGCTGACAAGCTTTTTGCCTTATTGGATGCTGACAAGACGCATATTCATTTCATAAACCAGATTCAGGAAACGGAGACGGACAATGTGCTCAACTACGAATATTTTTATAATGGCGGAGGAGTGGCCGCTGCCGATTTTAATAACGACAGCCTGATTGATCTGTACTTCACCGCCAACCAAGGAGAAGATAAATTGTACCTCAATGAAGGCAAACTGGCGTTCAGGGATATTACGCAACCGGCTGGTTTGTCTTGGAAGGGCGAATGGAAGACCGGCGTTACCATTGTAGACATCAATAAAGACGGTTGGCTGGATATCTACGTCTCCGTTTCCGGGAATGTAGGCCACCCAGCCCTGCGCCGTAACAAGCTGTACATCAATAATAAAAACCTGACTTTTACCGACCAGGCAGCAGACTATGGGCTGGACTTGGCAACGTATTCTACACAATCGGCTTTCTTTGACTATGACAACGACGGCGATCTGGATGCCTACTTGCTCAACCACAACGTGAAGGATTTCAAACGCTTTGATGTAGAAGCCGTTCATGCCATGCGCGATTCCCTGGCTGGCCACCGGCTGATGCGCAATGACCAGGGCGGGTTTGTCGACGTGAGCGCCCAGGCTGGCATCAAAGGCAATCCAATCGGCTTTGGCCTAGGCATTCATACCGCCGACCTGAATGGCGACGGCTGGACGGATATTTACGTGTCTAACGATTACCTGGAAGAAGATTATCTCTATCTGAACAATCAAAACGGCACTTTTACGGATGTCATCAAACAGGCCACCGGGCATGTGAGCTACTTCTCGATGGGGAATGATGTAGGCGACATCAACAACGACCTCCTGCCGGATATTATCACCATGGATATGCTGCCCGAAGACAACAAGCGGCAAAAACTGCTCTATGGTCCCGACAAATACGAAGCGTATCTCTCTATGCTCCGCAATGGATTTCATCCCGAAGTGATGCGCAACATGCTGCAACTCAACAACGGGAATGACCCGACTCAAGGCACACCAACGTTCAGCGAAGTGGGGCAGTTGGCTGGTATTTCAAATACAGATTGGAGTTGGTCGGCGCTATTGGCTGATTATGACAATGACGGATGGAAGGATTTGTTCGTGACCAACGGGTATGTACGAGATTATACCAACAACGACTTTATCAAGTACTATGCGGATGAAGGCCAGCAGAAAAACCAGCGGGTGATGGACGTAATCAGCCGGATGCCTTCGACCAAAACGCCCAATTATCTCTTCCGCAACGAACACAACCTGAGGTTCTCTAACAAACAGACTGACTGGGGCTTCGATCATCCGGGGATTTCTAATGGAGCGGTATACGCTGATTTGGACAACGATGGCGACCTGGAAATTGTGACCAACAACATCAACGAAAAAGCCAGTATATACCAGAACCTGACCAGCGAAAAGGCAGCCAATCACTTTATTGATATTCGCCTGAATCCTGCTTCAGCCGCATTCGCGGTCACCGGAACGAAGGTGTACGTGTACAGTGGCGATCTACAGCAGTACCAGGAATACACGCCCACACACGGTTTTCAGAGCAGTATGCTGATTCCGATGCATTTTGGCTTAGGTCAACATCCATTGGTGGATAGTGTGGTGGTGGTTTGGCACAATGGAAATAGGCAGCGGTTTCGGCAGGTGGCCGCTAACCAATTGTTCAAGATTACTTATGTGGCTTCCTCAAAAATGGCTGCTGTACCTCGCGCCGAGCCGCCCTTGTTTTCTCCGGTCAATGCCCTGGATTTTGAGCATACGCAACAGCCGCTGAATGACTTTAGCCGCCAATTGCTGCTGCCCCATATGTATTCTTACCAAGGGCCGCGAATGGCGCAAGGCGATGTGAACAAAGACGGACGAGACGACCTGTATATTGGTGGAGGGAAAGGGCAGGCGGGCAAATTGTTTCTTCAACAAAAGGAGGGAAGTTTCCGAAAAACAGCGCAGCCAGCGTTTAAACAAGATGAACTTTGTACCGATACTGACGCGGCGTTTTTGGATGCTGACGCCGATGGTGACCTTGATCTGTACGTAACGAGTGGCGGCTACGACTATTTGCCCACCGATCTGTTGCTGCAAAACCGCCTTTACCTGAACGATGGCAAAGGCAGCTTTAGCAAGGATAGGAAAGCCGTAGACCTGGACGACTACGGCGGAAGCGATGTGGAAACAATTGATTTTGATCGCGATGGTGACCGAGACTTGTTTGTTGGTGGCTCAGTGGTGCCCAACCAGTATCCCCGATTTCAGCCCAGCCGCTTGTACCAGAATGAGGGCGGAAAATTTGTCCGGGTAACAAATCCGGTATTCGATCAACTGGGCTTGCTCACCGATGCTTGCGTCATCGATTTTAACGGCGACGGTTTTGACGATCTGGTGGCAGTAGGAGAGTGGACACCCATTATCAGGCTTCAAAATGACAAGGGTGTATTCAAACGCATACAAGACGAACTAGGACAGACAACCGGTTTTTGGCAAAGCATCGCCGCCGATGATTTTGATAAAGATGGCGATGTTGATTTGATTGTTGGGAATTATGGTCTGAACTGCACCTATAAGGCTTCACCCGCCTTCCCACTAACCCTGCATGCCGAAGATTTTGACGGCAATGGCACGGTCGATCCCTTTGTTTCGTACTTTATTCAGGGCAAGAGCTACCCAGCCTATAGCCGCGATGAGTTGTTGGACCAACTTGTGCCACTCAAGAAAAAGTATGTGACCTACGAGCAATATTCCGAAGCCACCACCGACGACATCCTGAACGAGTTCAAGGACAAAAAGCCTGCAAAAGCGGTGATCAATACCCTGTCTACTGTCTACTTAGTGAACAACCACGGCCAGTTCGAAAGCCGGGAATTGCCCATTCAGGTGCAGTTCGCGCCGGTGTATGCCATCGCAAGTGCCGACCTGAATGGGGATGGTTTCAAAGACCTGATCCTGGCAGGAAACCAATCGCACGGGCGAGTAAGCACCGGTAACCTGGATGCCAACTATGGCCAGGTATTGCTAAACGACCAGCAAGGCAAGTTTGCGTACCTGCCTCAATATCAGTCAGGACTATTCCTCCGCGGCGACGTGCGGTCTTTGAAGTTTATCAATAATCAGTTGATCGTAGGTATGAACAGTCGAAAGGTGGAGGTTTACGCAAAAACAGGCAACTCATCGGGGATGGCTACGCTTCCTGCTTCTTTGCATCGGCCTTATCTGAGCAAGTCATCAAATACTACAGTTAGGTAATACATGGCTCCTATCGTTGGGCCAGCGATCATTTGGTAATATCGGTGATTGAGCACGTTGCTGCCTCCCACTTTTAGGAGAAGCTTGGCTTGGGGAACTTTCAAACTTACCTGAGCATCCAGGTTGTGATAGGCCGGTACCATGCCAGTGCCCAAAGAAGATTGCCACAGGAACGTGTCTTGCCAGTGCCAGGTCAGGTTGAAGCCTACATTTTTTATCACTTCCTGATTGCCAAGGCTGATGTTGGTGATCCATTGCGGGGTATTGAATGATTCTTCCAGCCCGTCGTTCGACTGTTTGCGGGACAGTTTCGCATAGCTGGCGTTTCCTGCCAAAGTAAATCCTTTGTACAAATTGTATTTCAAGCCCAAGGAAGAGCCATAGTTGTATACCGTGCTGGTCGAATTTGTCCAGAGCCGGTAGCGGTTTTGTTTCTTTTTGTCGTACAAATAGAAAGCAATTGAATCAGCAACGAGCCCTTGTTTAACGGTTTGATTTACTTCTACCTGCGCAATGAAATTGTTGTAAAAGTTAAAATAGAAGTCCACATCAATAAAAAGCCGCTTGTGCAGAAGCAGACTCTTGTATCCAGCTTCCAGCGAGTTAATGCGTTCTGGTTGGATGTAATTGTAGGCAGACTTCTTGAGTAAGTGGCTGTTCTGGGTAATGGCTTCAGCAAGAGGCACCTGCTGCTGGTTGACAGCCTTATTCACAGCGGCCTGAAAAGCATCAATGGAGGTTCTGATATAGCTGTCTTCAAAAATTCCGTGCGACATCACCGGCAAGCCGCCCACTCGCTTGACCCCGCCACTGTTTACGTTAGAAAATGCCTCGAATAAGGAAGGAAAACGGTATCCATTTTGATAAGAGAGGCGGAAGTTTTGGTTTTCTTTCCAGGTATAAACCGCTGAAACCCTAGGATTCCAAAGACCACTAAAATATTCATTCTTATCGTACCGCAAGGCTAGGTTCACCTGGAGTTTTTCGTGCAGTAGCTTTTTAGAAAGCTGAATAAATGCTCCTCCTTTTCTGTACAACAGGTTTTTTCCACTTTCCACTGGATTGATGAAGTAATTGCCATCGGGCAGAACCGAATACATTCGGTAGTCGAAACCTGCCAGCAGATGGAATATTTTTATCTTTGAACTAAAGTCATATTGCCCTTCGGTGTGAAAGATGCTTGCCTTGGTTCTAAGCGCGGAGCCTACATCCCAATTGTTGATGGCAATTATCTGAGCTACTGCGCTGTCGTATCGGGCTGTTCCGGGCTGGAATTGTCCTGCATCGGCGAAGGTCCGAGCGATCTGAAGGCTTTCGTCTACTGGAATTCCTGCTTGGGTACTTTTCTGAAACTTGGCTGAATAGTCTTTAAACCAGTTATCATCACTCTTGAAGCTTTTGTCCAGGTTTTCGGCCAGCGAGCGGATGTTATACGATTGCCCCGATTCTTCCTGGCTATAGTAAGCCTTCCAGTTAAATACCGGGCTTTTTAACTGAATGACGTGTTGTTGCACGAGGTAATCATCCAGCTTAAAACGGTTGGTCCGTTGATACACGTTGTCAAGCTTGCCCATGCGGTAGGTATAAGACGCTTCTAGCTGCGAACTTAGCTTGTAATGGAGCGCTACATCTGCTTTCAGATTTTCTAGCCGATAGTCGGTAATATCTTTCTCGTAATATCCCGTTCGGGCTACCACATAGTTTTTTCCATTCATCGACAAGGTTCTTCGGTTAGGGCTTTCATTGCCGTATGAACTGACTGGATCAAAGGCTGGATTCTGGTCTCCCAACAAGTTGACTGAAGCATTGGCCTGTGAATTTAAATCCATTGACTGATTGGCAATCCAGTCGTAGCCTTTGAAATAAGCCAGGTTTACCTTGAAAGCGAACCGGTCATGGAAAGCTTTGGCGTAACGAATGGCGGTTTCTCCCAGCAGATGGCTAGTGGTTTCTGGATCATGTATGTGATTCACGCCGATGCGTTGATATAGGCTCAGTCCTTGGTGATCGAATGGGCTTTTGGTGAAAAAGTTTACTAGGCCATTCAGCGAGTTCATTCCATAGAGTGCCGACGCTGCTCCGGGAATGACTTCGGCGTGGTCAATGTCCAATTCCGTTGGCCCGGCTGCATTGGCAATGGAGGCCCCAATCACGGGTGCCTGATTATCTACGCCATCTACTAATTGCAGGAAACGCACGTTGGTTGGATTGGTAAACCCGCGGGTATTGGGGACTTTAAACCCCAGACTAGCCGTGGTCATTTGAACGCCTTTTACATTTTCCAGGGCATCAAAAAAAGTAGGCGAGGGCGTTTCCTGGAGTGCGCGGTGGTCTAGCTGCTCAATCGTGATGGGCGATTGCAGGCTTTTCTCCGCCACCCGCGAAGCCGTTACCACCACTACATCCATAATTATTGGCTGGGGAGATAAAGAAAGTGCCAGAGGTTGGATAGAAGTAATGGCCTGTTCCTGCGTCTGGTAGCCCACTGCGCTGACAATCAGGGTAAAGGGAGGTGTTTTTTTGGTAACCCATCTAAATGCTCCGTCCTTATCTGCCTGCGTACTCGCTATTGTTCCCTTGATTGTGAGGTTGGCGTAAGGAAGGGATTTTCCGGTTTCTCCATCAATTATTCGTCCTGTTAATAGTGGCGGGGTTTGTGCCAGGCAGGTTAATTGACATACAAAAAGGAAAAGAATACTGTAAAGAGTAGTAATGCGCATAGAAGAAATCAGGTCTAGATTTTCGTTATATTTTCAAAGATATAACGTTTTTCCTAAAAACTGATACCTTATAATGAATTTGTTTCGGCGTCCAAAAATGCTTGGAAGCGTGCTTGCAGGGCTTTGTATTCCGAAATAGCTTTTTTGCCTTCTTCGGTTACGGTAGTGCCGCCTCCTTTTTTGCCTCCGGTCTGGGTGAGTACGAGTGGCTTTTGGGCTTGGTTATTTACCGAGGAAATCAAATCCCAGGCTCTTTTATACGACATTTCCATGGCCGCCGCCGCTTTGGCAATCGATCCATATTCCATAATCTTTTCCAGGAGCTCAATCCTGCCTTTTCCCAGGAAACGGTCATCGGAGCTTTCGACCCATAAGCGGCCATTGACCCGGAAAGTAAGCCCTTCGGCAAATAATTCTTTCATGGAGAAGCAGTCTTTTGGGCAAATCTAGCTGCCAGCTTTGAGCTTTCAGCTATCGGGCATTTTTTTATTAAATAGAAACCCGGCAGGTTTCCAAAACCTGCCGGGTTTAGCGTAAGCTCCTACAAGCTACCTACCTACGACTAACCGTTGGGCTCCTATAGTTGGGTGATTGAGCACCTGGATAATGTACAGGCTAGGCGCGATATCCGATAAGTCGAACTGATAAGGGCTGTTATCGGCACTGTCTTTATAAAAAGAGCTTTTGGTAAAATGCTGCCCTGTAGCCGAGGTAAGTTGTACCTGAATAACTGGTTCGCGCGCGGGTACCTGCCAGTGGAGCAGATGTTCGGCTGGGTTTGGATACATGGCAAAGCCAGTTGGCGTTCCCGGATCTTCTACTCCCATGACCACGGCTGATTTTATCCAGTACTCTTTCCTGGCCTTCCCATCTTCCGATAAGACCGTGTATTTGACTGGCTTGCTAAGGTCGTTGGAGGTAACTCCGCTGACTTGTTGCGTCCAACCAATCCAGACGGAGGCGCCTTCAGGAACACCAAAAAGGGGCTCTACTTTGGTGAAATCGGTGAATTGGCTAAGCGAAACATAGATAGAGCTATCGCTGAATTGGGCCGTTTGTAACTGTTGTGGCACGGTAAAGCTGGTTATTTCAGCCTTATTGTTCAGGGCCACATTCGACCAGACGTAGGGGAAATCTACTCCGCCAGCCACCGAATCTACTACGAAAGGAAAGGCATCTACTGAGGCCAGGGTTTGGTTTTGGGTGGCCGCGTAGAATTTAAAGTCTACCTTCTCGTTGCCTCCGTCGTTGTAAACCAGCATATAGACCAGGTAGCGATCCAATGCCTTCTGGTAAACTGCGGAAGCTACACCCCGACATTCGCCATTGATGAAGGCACCCACTTTGTCATCGGGATTTCTCGTTTCTTTTTTATCCAATTTAATCACGCCTACCACGGTCATGGAATGGCTGTAGGTAGACGGATTCACGGACCAGCTAGGGGACTGGGCCAAGCAGGCAGAGCCGATGCAAGTAAACCAGCCAAGCAGGATAATACTATAGATTTTCATGGGAATAAACGACTAAAAGTTTAGTCAACCCTGCTAAGTGATTAGCTCCACAGGGTTGACTATTGGAATAATTTACTTTTTGATAACCTTGATTACTTGAGAGTAATGGTCAGAAGAAATATGCATCAAGTACACGCCAGCGCTTACTTCGACTCCCTGGCTATTGGTGCCATTCCAGTCAATGGTGGCGGTTTCTTCCCCTTTTTCTACCATCAGTTGGTTGATTGGGCGGCCAGACAAGTCAGTAATCTGAATTTTGTACGCCGCTTGTGCGTGGGCTATTGTCAGGGTTACACTACGACTGAATGGGTTTGGATGCACCTCCGCTACTTCCGTGACTTGCTGCGTTGCCAGCACCTCTTTTCTGAAGGACAATAGCAGTGGCTGCGGTACAGTACCGGCACTGGCATTGGTTCCGAACTGTACTTGCTGCACCAAATCGTGCGTAGAGCCATCAGAGAGGCGGTAGGCTTTAAGGCTCAAGTCCTCGGTCACTTCCCCTTGAATAGTGAGGAAGTATACGGTATGGCCTTTTTCCAATGCTACTGGCGAAGCGTAGCCACGGCATTGAGAACCCACAAATGCCCCTACTACGAAGTCGTCGCTTAGGCTATGGTCAAGCTGTGCTATGACTGTCATATTGTTCGGATATGCGTGGATACTTACTGGCCAGGCTTTTACTTCTGCTTCTTCTGCTCCGGTAATCCGTCCGCCTTGTAAGGACGAGGTTTCTGGATAGACCAAAGTAGCGGTAGTGGCAGACTTCAGCAGATACCCTTCGCCGGGAATCAGCGATTGCAAGCTACCGACCCAACCCAAGCCTTCCTGATAGGTGGCAAAAGCGCGTTTTCCTTTGATAACATCGCCATTGGTAGCGGTCAGGTTGGCCAGTGCTTCGTTGACCAGTATATTGAACCGGGGCACGACACCCAGCCAGTTCCATCCTTTTTGCACGTTGATACCAAAGGTTGGATTGATCTGATTGCCTACTAATTCCAGTTTTCCGGCATTGCTGGTGCGCATCATATACATTTTGCCCACTTCAAAGCCACCCGAATTGCTCAAGCTACCCGTCCAGCCTATGCCAGTGGCAAAGACATCTACCACGCTCTGGCCTTTGATCTGATCGCCATTCTTAGAAACCAAGCCATTCATGGTTGCATTCACTTGGGGCAATTCGCTGGCGGTTACGTTGAACGATACCCAGTTCCATCCTTTTTCCAGACCCATGTTTTGCACAAAGGTGGTGCCGGCTTCGATCATCTCAGGTTGGGAAGGGGAGCCGTGTAAGTCGTTGGCACCGAATACATAGTCGGGTTTTACGTTCCGGTGTTCGGTTCCGGCGCTGGCATCCCATACCCGCAATTCAATTTTTTCATCAGACACTTTATTGCTGTACACATCCAGGTAAAGCTGATACATATCCAACTGCTCAATGTATTTGAGGTTAGCCACGCCACGGCATTCTCCGTTGACGAAGGCCGCTACCTTATCATTGCTATCGGTCGAAATGATTTGATTTACCTTTAGCTGACCAATGATGTTCATTGAATACTGGTAATCGGCAACATTGACTTTCCAGTTAGGAGAATCGGCCAATACGCTGAGATCTATATTCAGCTTTTCATCAAAACCGAAGTCGCCAGAGAGGAAAATGTCTTCATTGAAGTAACCAGTGTTCAGGGCTTCATTCACCTTGAATACGATCTGACTATTGGTTAGCGGAGCCAGAATACCCGAAGATGGTTGCGCGGTTAACCACGGCGGCAGATTTTTGATCGAGAACTTCTGTTCTTTGCCGCCTTTGTTGATTACATCGACCGTGAAAGTATACGGCTGGTATAGCTTGTTCTTGATGACCAGCTTGTCTTCTCCCCACTTCAACTGATTCTTGTCTACGAAGGCTGTCCAGGAAGCGGGCGAAGCCAGTCGGTTTTCAAACTTGTCTTCGATGTCGCTAAGCGTGATTTCCAGCACCGATTTCTCGATAACGGATGCCATGTGGCTCGCTGGCGTAATAATGATTTTGTCTTCATTTACTGCCCAATCGAAATCAATCTTCTGCACCGGACGCGCATCTTTCAGGTTGGGAGATTCGTTGCTGAAATCAGCCCCGCCAAAAGTCAAGCCGGTTCCACCATTCGGGCCGTAAACGTTGCTCCATTGGTCTTGCAGGGTTGGCTCCATCAGCTTAATTCCTGAGTTCGTAGCGTAGTATTCCAGTGGATAATAGGCGATCAAGCCCATTTCTGTCCCTTTTAGTTTGGCATTGCGATCTAATAGGAGCTGCTGCTGTTTACGGGCCAGTTTCCAGATCCGCAGTTCGTCAATAGCACCGCGGAAATAACTGTCGTGCGCCACGTCGAGGGTGTTTTCCTTGTAACCACGGGCTCCCAACCACATCTTGGCACCCGCCAGTCCACCAAAGCTTTCGCTCGATTTGCTGGTTTTGAGTTCGCCATCGACAAACAGGTTGATGTTTCCTTTGCGTTGCAGGGTGATAGCCAGGTGATGCCAGTTGTTATCCAAATGGTCTGTCTTGTCTTCGTTGTAGACAATTTCCTGTCCGTTGCTGAACATAAACAACTGTCCGCTGCCGTTAAACCCAATGCTCAGGCTGTTGTCAGGCGCGTTGTATTTGTCGCTGCCATCGCCTTTGCCGCTAGAGAATAGCACGACATCTTTCTGGCCGGGTTCTCCCTTGAACCATAGCTCCAGGCTATAATCCATTTCGTTGGAAATGACCACTGTGCTAGCCGTATTAATTTCGAGGTAGTCGTCTATGCCATCAAAAGCCAGTGCCTTGCCTTTGGGTAATACTTGCCAATCGGCAAACAGAAGGGCGTGGCGGAAGCGGGCTTTATCCAGGGCTTTCGTTCCAAAAGCTTCGTCCATAGGCCAGTAGCCCGTCAGTCCTACTTCTGAACCAGACAAGGATTTGCTCATTTGGGCATATACCTGTCCCAGTTGCATCGACTTCGACCAGATCCGCAGTTCGTGCATATTGCCATTCAGGAAGCGGTCATTAGACACGACCGACTTGCCCAGGGCAATAGGACCCGTGCCAGAATATTGAGCCACTACGGGTACTTGTTCCAATATGTATTTGTCGTCTTTATAGGCACTTATCTTCTTGGCCGGGCCGCTGTACACGACCGCGTAGTGATGCCATTCGGAATCGGTGAACGTAACCGAGGTCGTGATTTTTTGTCCGGCTATGTCAACGGCTAATTTATTGTCAGCAGTAAACCCGATTTCCAGGGCATCTGTAGCCGTATTGCCTTTCGAGAACACGACACTTTCCTGATTAAGCACATTGCGTTGCAGCCAGAATTCCACCGTGAACGATCCGGTCATGTGTAAGCCATCTGGTATTTTTACGTAGTCATTTACTCCGTCCAGGGCAATGCTGGTGTTGTGACTCACCGGGTAATTGTTCAATACCGCTTGTATATTGAAGTTAAATGGCGTCAATAAGCCCGCTTCAATCGGTTCGTCGAACTGGATCATAATATCCTCACCGGCAGACAATACACCATCCGCAGGTTGTGGAGAGCCGAATATACGTGGGCGTTTGACATCCTTGATGCCGTGAATGATTTCGGTAGGCGTTTCTACCTCATTGCCAGGGCCTAATACGCAAATGGTTTTGGCGCGAATGTCGTATTCACGATCGGGCAATGAACCCATATTCCAGGCATATTGAAGGGTGGCTCCTGAAATCCAGGCTTTTGGTTCATCGGCCTTTTCGTATTCTGCCGGCGTGACCGTTTTTGGATTATAATAAATAATCTGCGTGGTCCACTGGCTGCTGCTGGCTGGCTTATACTGGAAGGCGATTTGTTTGAACTTCCCGTAATTGAGGTCGTACTTCTTTATTTCCACGTTCAACACGCTACCAGGTTGGGTATTGGTATTGACTACCCACTTGTCTTTGGGCAGCGAAATTTCAATATCCGAGCAACCAGGCTGGAAAAAGGCCGATACCGACACCGTATCAATCACACTTTCATCGCACTGCGAAGTGAGGTAAAGCGCCAGGTCAGCGTAATCGAGTACTGCCGAAGAGCCTTTGCGGATCTTCATTGTTTTTTGCAAGGCAGTACCCGCCGGAATGAAGAACGAGCGGCCATTGGCAATCGGTTGTCCGTCAATTTCCAATACGGCTCCAAACGGGTTGGTGGTATCGTCTACTTTCAGGTCGTACCACACATCTTCCTTCGTTTCGGAGTTGTTTTTCAAAATAAGCATGAACTCACCCGCCCGGTTTTCTGGAATATTGGTGCGTACAGCTTCTGCCACATTTATTTCGCAGCTTTCGCGTTTCAAAGTGGCATCGGCCAGAGGCGTACCTGGGCTATAATACTTGGTTTCGGTGCCAGGCTCGTAAGGGCAACTGGTAGCGCCTGCTCTCAGGTAGAATACCGGGCCGAAGCCGTCTTTGGCATCTTTCACATCGATAGACATATAGTCGCCCGCATCGCCATCGGCCAGGGCGTAACCATAGGTAGAAGATTTACCGTTTTCGCTGCCTTCGGTATCGCTTTCGCCGTGTCCGTAAGCCAAGGTGAGCGATTCAGATAAACCGAAGCCGTTAAAATCCTGACTGGTAGAGAAGCCTAAGGATGGACTAATGGCCCATTCAAACGTGCGAGAGCTGCTTGAAGTAGTATCTACGGTAACTGATTTTTCGAAGGTGGTTCCGGCATCAAAAGAGATGTTTTCGATCAATTTTGCCTGTACTTTTCGCTTTTCATTTTCACCCAGCCAATATTTCCATTCCTTAATCTGGCGGTTGAAGTACCAAACAGAATCGACTACTTCCTTCTTGGAGGTAACCCAGGCTGCTGGCAGTTGAATGCTATAGCTAGGGCCTTTGCCCCGGTCGTTGCCCTGGTAAGCCAGCGTGCTCCACACTTTTTTGTCGGTGTTATCCGAACCGAATTTTGCATCATCTCGCTTAACCAGGGAAATGTATACAGGTCGGTCAGCGGTTGGTATTGCAGTGCTATCAGAAGTCAGGAATGAGTTGCGTATACTTTCCAGGTTGGGAATCAACGTATTCTCGATGTACGACTGAGAGAAAATGAAGAAGGTAGAAAACTGGGGATTCATCCGAAGGGATTCTTTCATACCCAATTTATAGCCCTTGTATTCTTTTTCACCGCAATCGGTACAGTTTACCGAAGGCAGTGGGGTTAAATCCAGTGCTTTTCCGTACACAATGTTAGAGGCATTTCCTACGAAGACGTCGCCATCGGCACCCACGTAATCCGTTTCGCCACTGGTAGCCCAGGTTTTGGTTACCTCAGTCGTAATCACTCGTTCTCCATCGGTGACCCAGTTTTGCTCCGAAGATAAGCCCAGTTCAATGTCGAGACCGTATTCAATTTCGTTAATTACCCCGACACCTACGCCAGCAAACGTTTTTACTTCAGCTCCCAAGTGTAAAGCCAGGGTGCCCTCCTGAGAGAAGCTATGGCTGTTGGAATAAGATTGTGATTCGCTTTTTACCGTTCCTTTCTCGAGGTAGGCATTGCTATTAGAACCCGGCGGGTCGCGCAGGATGGTGGTCACTTCGGTCGGGCCGGTGGTGACGAAGTTATTCCCCACGGGCATAGCTCCGAATACGAACCCACGGAAGGGATTGTTCTCTCTCCAAATGGTGCGGATCGCGCCTTCAGAGCCAGAGAAAGCCGTAATCGAAACAGTCTTGGTAAAGCTATTGTCGTCATTCAACGCATCTTTGTTGATTTCTGGCAAGCCGCCTTTAAAACTATAGACTGCCTTCCCTTTCTGATTGAGCAGGAGTGTTTCTTTGTTGGTGTTAATGGCCAGGTTGTTAATGATTTCAAATCGGCCATCAATCACAGGCACCTTGTCTACCTTGCCCGAACGGTCGTTTTCATACTGTTCAAACAGGTTCAGGTACATTTGGTAGGCACTGCGCTGAATAAATACCGGATGGCCAAAGGTGTATTCTCCCTGGTCGATCAGTGGTATTTCTTCGGTCTTGTTCTGCTTGTCGTCCTTGTAGGTAAACGATTCTTCTCCGAACAGTTCCTCTCCCTTGGCGTTGGTCACGGTCAGGTTGGGGTTGTTTCGCAAGATGAAGTCTTTCTTGGTCTGGAAGGCGAAGGCCGATTTTGCAATGATCCAGGTGGTATCCTGCCTTGTTACCGTAAATACAGAGTCGTATTGGGCTGCATTGTAAGGCGGATAGCCCGGCAGATCGACTCCTTTTACCTTGACTTTCACCGTGTCGGACAGTTGTTCGGTATTCCAGAGGGTTTTCTGCACGTCCATGCTGGTCAGGTAGTTTTCGCCAAATACATAGCTGCCTGCCGTTACATTGGTGAACTTATATTTTTCCGGAGGCAACATGGCCACGTATTCACCCGTCGTCGTATCTACCGAAATGGTGACGTATTTGGTAGAGAAAGTCGCACGGGAAAGGATGTGCTTCTCGGTATACGTTTGGGTGCTGTCTTTGAGGGTGAGGTCGTAGCCTTTTTCGGAAGTCAGGTAGATGGTAGCATCGCCGATGTTGTTTTTAGATTTTCCAAAACCCATCAGTTTGGCTTGCTCTACCGGGCCGCCTACTACCCGTCCGGCCACTTTTACTAAAGTCGTGTCAATAAATTCCAGTCCGGCAATGGGTTGCTGGAAGTTAAATAGGGGCAGGGAATCTTTGGCTGTAGGGGCAGGGAAGCGTCCGCTTTTGGCAAATCCGTGTTGGGTTTTCGACAGCCGTACACTGTGCAGACCAATGGGCACATCGACCAGGAAACGACCTAGGTTATCGGACAAGATCAACTGGCCTTCCTTGTTTACCGCAGGCTTTCCATCAATCAGGATGGAAACGCCTTCGACCGGGAATTTGGTATTGCGGTAGCGAATGTTTCCACTCACTTTAAATGACGACACATCCTTGAAATCGATGCCGTTTTGAATGGAAGCCCCATCGCCAATGAAGCGCGACTGTTGGTTGGGATCAAACGTGTGGACACCAAACACGGGAATGAAGGAATATTGCGAACCTTCCGTTTCGTAGGGGAAGCCAGAAATAGTGTAATTGCCTTTTTCGTCCGTTACGCCTTTATAGGCCAACTGCGTACCCAGTGGTACAATTTCGCTCCAGATAGCGCGGCGCAGATAGCCGTGGTTTTCGTAAAAAGTAAATCCTTTTCGGGCAAAGTCGTAGAAGCGATCGCCAATGCCGGAGTTGAGCCGCCAGTAGCCAACCAAGCCTTTTTCAGTACCCGCAATAAATCGGTTGTAATCCCGCTTAATGTCGGTGTACGTCAATGCCCGTGACCAAAGCCGCATTTCATTGATATAGCCTTTGATGTAGTTGCCTTCGGCACTGCGGCCAATGTTGATATTGTCGGTGTTTTCGCTGGGCGTAGTTCCCGCTTGTACCACGGCTGAATCTACCCGGTCGGTAACGTATGCATACAGCTTCAATTGCTTATTGGGAAGGTAAGTGCCCGTAACATGGAAGAATGAATCGACCGGATGCTGGAAGGGCAACGTCACTGTCGCATCTTTGATTCGGAAAGTCAGAGAGCCTTTGTTGGCGCCCGTTCCTGGTTCGTAAGCCAGGTCGTATTGATCGCCTTTGCTAAAAATAACGCCTTTGGATTCTCCTTCAAAACGGCACCACGCCTGGAAAGTAAAACCTTTTTCCAAAGCCAGTTCCGTGTCGTTTGCGCCGTGCGGAATTACCAGGTAAGCATCCTCTCCATTCAGATGCACGCTTTTTCCGCTCAGATTTCCTTTGGTTTCTGCCAATACATTTACGCCTTCTACGGCTGTACCGCCATCGAAAGTAATGCGGCCAGACACCGTACCAGAGGCTGTGGAGAAGCCCACACTCTCGATGCTGTTGATGTAAGGAGCGCGCAGTCGGTCGGCGATGCCTTCAGCAAACAGGGTGTATTTATAGAGCGTTCCTTTGTCCGCATAGGGGTCGCGCCAGGTGTAAGTATCGGCACCAACCACGGCTACCAGTAGCGAATCTCCTTCCGCGCCCAGCGGTTTGCGGTAAATTTTGAATTTTTTAATCCTACTACCCAAGGCTATTACATTCCATTGCAGTTGCACATAGTCGGAGAAATAGCCTTTGGAAACAAATAAATCTTTATCGAAGACAACTGGGAAATACTTCACGTCATGTCGGAAGCCGCCCATCAGGCTCACTTCATCTTTGACCAACTCGTGATGGGGTGCCGCGATCTGGCCGCTGGACACGCCATACGTTACTTTTTTACCGTTCTGAATCACCGTTTTCTGTCCACCAATAAAACCAATGCCATAGGCAGTTTTGTATTGTTGGGCAAAAAGAGGAGTTCCGAATAGGTAAAACAGTAAGAAAGTTATATAAACTGTATACCGTTTTAGCATAAAAATTCCTTTAGAAAGGGGGGAATAATAAATGAGAAGCAAAAGTAAAAAACCGCCTTACTCGCTTAGTATTTGATGATATACAGCACGTAGGCATTGGTCGGGCGCGTCTCGCTGCCGCCATTCGCATTGATGTTCAGCGTATGGGAGTGATCGCCTGCATAGCTAATCACGCTGTTATGCGAACCACCGATGTTAGTAAATTCAGGGTGAGAGCCCCCACTTCCGCTATCGTCGCCTTCCAAACCACGTAACCAGGTATGGTTATGGTTACCGTTCGTTGACGTGTTACCGCTATGGTTGTGCGATTGCATTTCATCGTTCTGGTAACTACCCACATTATCGCCAGAGGCACCGCCAGCGTTTTTGGCAGTACGGCCACCCCGGTCAGGGTCAGTCCCCTGGCCATCGGCCACACCCCGTAAAAATTGTCCGCGCAGATCTGGAACATTGAACGAAGTCCCGCTGCCGCCCCAGGCAGCGCCAATGGCGTTGAATAGGATGGGGTAATTGTTGGAAGTATAACTAGCACCGTCGCAGGCCAGGTAACCCGCAGGGATTTTGCTTTTGGGGCCAGCAAAGGG
>JAZKGK010000009.1:0-1500 GCA_040385915.1 Bacteroidota bacterium | reverse complement strand
GGATACACCGAAAAGCGGACGGTTACGGGCTGACTGCTCAGGGCAGCGCCTTCAAAGTCTCGGGCATAGCCTTGAAAACTGAAGCCTTTCTGGCTTTGTGCAATGGATTGGCTAGCGATTAAGCAGCAAAAAAAGAGGATAAATAAAGGTAAATGCTTCTGCATATAGGTAAGAGATTATACTGCTTAATAAACAGACGTTTGGTTTTTTGGAATGAATAAGAAGTACTAGTTTTCAAAAGTATACCCTTATTTTTGTGTTTTGTAAGCAAAAACTCTTAGTATATTACTTATGTGTATACCTGGATCGGATCGTTCGGTTACTTCCTTGGTGCATACGTGGGAGTGTTGTGTAATGGGCTGATTTACTGTAGTATGGATAAGATAATGGGTTAGTGGGAAATAGCGGGAATGGAAGGAGGGAAGAAGTGGTGATGTCAGTAATTTGTATAAATAGTTAAAGAAATTATAGCATAATGCTTCGTGTGTCAGGCGTTAACGCTTGGGTTATGGCGTTTTCAATGACTAAAATCATTGAATTGACTGATGTGAAGGGTATCTATTCGGAGGTATTATCCGTTAGCTTTGTTTCCATCCTTCTGTCCATTCTTCCTATGAAAACGATTGTTTGCCCGACCGATTTCTCTCCTTGTGCTGAAAATGCCCTTCAATATGCCGATGCATTGGCCCAGCCTACCCAAACTCGCCTGATCATTTGTCATAACGTCCAGATGCCTGAAATGGCTCAAAGAGCGCCCAGTGAGTCGTCATCTCCTGCCGTAGCTGTCTTGGCTCAGCCCAGTGAGAACGCATTGAATGAAAAAATGGAAAAGTGTAAACAAGCTTTACAGGGGTTACATCCAGCTAATCCAGGACTTTATGAAAGCACCCTAACGTATGGGATCACCAGCGATTCCATTCCACGGCTGGCGGAAGAAAAGCAGGCCGATCTGATTGTGATGGGAACCAAGGGCAGGCATGGCCTGGAAGGCGTCATCGCAGGGACTATGTCGGCTGAAATAGTAGAGAAAGCGCCTTGTCCGGTACTCATTATCCCTGAAAATGCTTCCTTTCAGCCACTGAAACACATCGTGGTGGCCACTGATCTGGACGAAAACCTGAGTCCGGAAATGCACCTCATTTTTGAATTGGCTCAGCGCTTCAACGCAGCCATCCACTTCCTGCACATATTGGATAAAGATGAAGTTGGCGCAAGGGCTACTGCCTGGGAAGGCTTCAAAAAGTTGCAAAAAACCATCTCCTACGAAAAAATAGCCTTCTATACCAATACCCGCGAAGACTTACAAAAAGCGATCGTGGAGTTTAGCCACGTCCACGACGCCGACCTGTTAGTGATGATTCACCACCCACGAAGTTTTTGGCAATTAAGCGGTAGCCAAACGAAGCAAATGGCCTACTATACCCAGGTTCCGCTGCTAGCCATTCATGAGCAATTAACAATTAACAATTAACAATTAACAATTAACAATTAACAATTAAC
>JAZKGK010000008.1:43817-46133 GCA_040385915.1 Bacteroidota bacterium | reverse complement strand
CCTGAATCCACTAATAGGGCAGTTTTTACATTCCAACTCTTGATTCGCATTTCTAAATTGAGTATTAAAGATCGCGTCATGGGTAGACACCGGTTGGCCGGTGTCTACCCATAACAGAGGCTGTTGTGGCAGTGTAAATAGGGTTTTTCGTAGGGGCTCCCCTCGCGGGTGCCCTTGCCCGTGTTGTGGATTGCCGCCTAGGGCACCCGCAAGGGGATGCCCCTACTGTCATTACGCCCTACAGTTTTGGGAAAATTCCATTCTCGCAATGACGCTTAATAGCTTATTTTGAGAACCTGCCACGCTGGAAAGTAAGCTCAAAGCTTACCGCTAATAATAAATCTCCCCGCCGTTTTCTACAAACTGTTTGGCTTTTTCTTCCAATCCTTTTGCCAAGGCCTCCGTTTCTGCGACTTCCAGCTTATCGGCGTATTCGCGCACATCCTGGGTGATTTTCATCGAGCAGAAATGCGGACCACACATCGAGCAGAAGTGAGCAACTTTGGCTCCTTCGGCAGGAAGGGTTTCGTCGTGGTATTCACGGGCTGTATCCGGGTCGAGCGACAGGTTGAATTGGTCGTCCCAACGGAATTCGAAGCGTGCTTTGCTAAGGGCATTGTCGCGGTACTGAGCGCCAGGGTGTCCTTTGGCTAAGTCAGCGGCATGAGCCGCTATTTTATAGGCAATCACGCCATCTTTTACATCCTTCTTATTGGGTAAGCCCAAGTGCTCTTTTGGAGTAACGTAGCAGAGCATGGCCGTACCAAACCAGCCAATCATAGCCGCGCCAATGGCAGAGGTAATATGGTCATAGCCAGGCGCAATGTCGGTAGTCAAGGGCCCTAGCGTATAGAAAGGTGCTTCGTGGCATTCTTTCAACTGCTTGTCCATGTTCTCCTTAATCATGTGCATCGGTACGTGTCCGGGGCCTTCGATCATTACCTGAATATCGTGTTTCCAGGCAATCTTAGTGAGTTCGCCCAGGGTTTCTAACTCGCCAAACTGAGCTGCATCGTTGGCATCGGCAATACAGCCGGGACGCAAACCGTCGCCCAGCGAGAAGGATACATCATAGGCTTTCATGATATCGCAAATTTCCTCGAAGTGCGTGTAGAGGAAGTTTTCTTTGTGATGCGCCAGGCACCATTTGGCCATAATAGAACCACCGCGCGAAACAATACCCGTAACCCGACGGGCAGTCAGGGGAATGTAGCGAAGCAGCACGCCAGCGTGGATAGTGAAATAATCTACGCCTTGTTCGGCTTGTTCGATCAAGGTATCGCGGAACAGTTCCCAGGTTAGGTCTTCGGCCTTGCCATTCACTTTTTCTAAAGCCTGGTAAATAGGTACCGTGCCCACAGGAACGGGGCAATTGCGAATAATCCATTCCCTGGTTTCGTGAATGTTTTTGCCGGTTGATAGATCCATCAGCGTATCTCCACCCCAACGGCAGCTCCATACCGCCTTTTCTACTTCCTCTTCAATGCTGGACGACACAACCGAGTTACCAATATTGGTATTGATTTTCACCAGGAAATTCCGGCCAATAATCATCGGTTCGCTTTCTGGGTGGTTAATGTTGGCAGGAATGATGGCGCGCCCCGAAGCTACTTCGTCGCGGACAAATTCAGGCGTGATAAAATTCTTGGGAATATTCGCGCCAAAGCTATTTCCAGGGTGTTGGCACCAAAGGGCAGAAGAGTCTTTGAGCTCGTCGATGCGCTGGTTTTCGCGGATAGCGATGTACTCCATCTCCGGCGTAATCATTCCTTTTTTGGCATAGTGCAGTTGACTCACGTTCATGCCTGCTTTGGCACGCAGTGGCTTCTGGATATGCTCAAAACGGAGGGAATCGAGCGATGCATCGTTGGCTCTTATCTGTCCATATTCGGATGAAATATCGCTAAGTTCTTCTACATCACCCCGTTTGGTAATCCATTCTTCTCTCAAGCGGGGCAATCCCTTTTTTAGATCAATGGTAATGTTTGGGTCGGTATACGGGCCGCTGGTATCATATACAGTCACGGGAGCATTCTTTTCTACTTTGCTGCTTCCATTAAATTTATGAACTGTATCGGTTAGTACAATCTCGCGCATCGCCACTTGGATGTCGTGGTGCTTACCTTGAACGTAGATTTTCCGAGAGGCAGTCAAAGGCTCGCGCGTAACGATTTCCTGCTGGGGTGAGGTGTCTTTTTTCATAAGGGAATTGAGAAAGATTGGTTTGGCTCAGCCACCTTGCGTGGCACGAATGATGGTGATCCGGTCTTCGTGATGAATAGAAAAAGTGCTCCATTCAGCTTTGGGAATTACCGT
>JAZKGK010000008.1:35331-43717 GCA_040385915.1 Bacteroidota bacterium | reverse complement strand
TCCGGTCTTCGTGATGAATAGAAAAAGTGCTCCATTCAGCTTTGGGAATTACCGTGTTATTGACGGCAATGGCTACCCCACGCTGGCTGGTCAGGTTAATGTCGGTCAAGGTCTCGGCAATATTCTTGCTCTGAGCTGATTCGTGTGGCTGATTATTTACATAGTAAACCATGGGTGATAGATTTTAGCTTTGAGCCGTAAGCTTTGAGCTATCAGCTAAAAAGTATTAAATAGCTATAAAAACGTTTAAGCTTTAAGCTAATTGCTCAATACTTAAAGCTCAATGCTTACAGCTACAAAAAAACTAAAGGAGGTGTGGATAGAGGGCAGGATTCTCTCTCACTTTTCCCATCGCAGGTACTAACCTGATCTGGTCCAAAGGGTATTATCTCAGTCCTGGTAATCAGGACACCCCTAAAGTTTACAAAGACAAACGTAGGCTTTTTAATTAAAATTTACAAGTTGTGTCACGCCTATACAACTTTGATTTCAAACCATTGTAGCTTAGGAAAGGCTTGTTTTTTAAGTTGTAAATCATATCCATTCAGTATACTTCTTTGGATCGTGTACCGAAATGGCCTCAAATCGTTTTCTTTAGACCAATGATGCCGATTATGATAAAGGCCATGAATACGACATGGCTGATGGAAAAGTCTTCTTTAAATACCAGGGTATCTACCAGTTTTACCCAAACCAGGGTCATGCCTACCCAGATGGAGAAGGCCGTAGAAGAGGGGATTTCTTTCATGGCCAGCGAAAAAAGGATGATCTGGCCGACACCGAACACAATATATCCCAATAGAGGAACCAGCGGCAGGAGGTTGGCGGTGTGTGTAAATGCATGCGCCCAGTCAATTTCACGGATTTTTTGAACGCTGAGGAGTTTAAGGCTGTAAATCCAGAATACCTCCAAAATAGAGGCACAGAAAAGTAAAATCCAAGGGTTCATAGGTTATAGGCTAAGCTTCTACTTCATCTTTTACTAGAGATTTCTGTCCAGGGTTATTGGTTCTAGTAAAAAACTTTGCTAAGTGCAGCAGAAGGCGGGGGCGAAGGTAATAATACTTTCGGAAAGGAAGGGAGGTTAATAGCTTTTTCTCCTCAAACCGTTTTATAGAAAAAGCGTGTTGCAGGAAATAATCTTTGGGATAATTGTAGTAAAGTCCCCAGCGTTCTGGTTTGTGGCCAGGACGATAAGCCGTACCAAAAATCCAGTCCCAGAAGGCGAATTTGGTGGAAAAGTTGGCATGAAATACTTCCTTATGATCGGCATGGTGCCAAAGATGCATTTCGGGTCCATTGATAAAGTACAGTAACCTGCCAGATTTTACGTTGATATTGGCATGGATATAAATACCCCATATCGCATCTAGTAAGGCTTTGATGGGGATGACGACTGGATCGGCACCCAGCAGAATAATAGGGGCGAATTCAATGGTTTGGTTAATCAGGATTTCTACTACGTGCGAACGCGAACCCGAAAGCCAATCGACGTGCTTGCCTGAGTGGTGCGCTTCATGGGTACGCCAAAGCAGGGGAGAATGGTGCTGCCAGCGATGGAACCAATAGATGTAAAAATCGTGCGTAATCAGGAAGAACACTACCTGTACCCCAATCGGCCAGTGGCTTACGACCCGAAACGACGACCATTCGTAATGCTGGTCGAGTGGGTAAATGATATAATCAAAAATAATTATTTTTAAAAAAAAGCTCTGGATAAGGGTGTACCATATCAAATCGACCCAAAAGCCCTCTCTAAATAAAGGCAAGCCTTGGCGATAAGGAAACTTCCTTTCGAGAACAAGTATCAGTGCTAGCCATGAAAAAAGGATACTGGCGGTAATAAGCTCCATAAGTGTAGGAGTTTGGAAGTTTAGGAGTTTACAGGCTGCCTGATTAAAAGATAACGAGTTTTATTAATAAATTCAACTCCTACACCTTTAAACATTGAACCTGTAAATACTTAAACGCCCAAATTCCTACACTTTTCAATGCATAAGCTCTCAAATCCATACGCGCTTCAATTCCCCCACCTCTCTAAACTCCCTGGCTTCTCAACTCATTCACTCCAGTTATTTCGCGGCGCAATCTTTTGCGTGGCCCCATTTCACTTTCGTATACTTTCTTCACTCCGTCGCCCACGGCCAATTCTATGTCGCGGATGTCACGAACCAGTTTGGCCATTCCGCCTACTTCTACAGATGCAGCATGGTCGGAGCCCCACATGGCGCGGTCGAGTGTAAAGTGACGTTCAACAAAACAAGCACCCATGGCTACTGCTGCCACCGTGGTAGCCAGGCCAGTTTCGTGGCCAGAATAACCAATGGGCGTATTCGGGTATGTTGCTTGCAAGGTGTTGATCATCCGCAGGTTTAATTCCTGTGGCGGACATGGATAAGCCGAAGTGGAATGAGCGATCATTACTTTGTCTAACCCTACAAATGCGACTGCCTGCTCAATTTCCTCGGTCGTAGACATACCCGTAGAAAGCATAAATGGTCTTCCGGTTGCTTTTACTTTAGCAAGCAAGGGTAAGTCGGTTAACGAAGCCGAGGCTAGCTTGTACATCAGCGGATTGAATTGCTCAATAAAATCCACGGAAGTCTGATCCCAGCAGGAAGCAAACCAGTCAATTCCCATAATGCGGCAGTAGTCGTCGATGGCGGCGTATTCATCGTAACCAAATTCCGTCTTATGCTTGTACTCAATGTACGTCATCAGACCCCAGGGCGTGTCGCGTACAAGGTTCCACTGGTCTTTAGGCACGCAAAGCTCTGGCGTACGCTTCTGAAATTTCACTGCATCGCAACCGGCATGAACAGCGGCGTCTATCAGTTGTTTGGCGATGTCAAGCGAGCCGTTGTGGTTAATGCCTATTTCGGCAATAATGTACGTCGGTTGACCTGCCCCGATGCTTCGGTTCTTCTTGATTTCAATGGATTTCATAAGGAAAATGGTTAGGTTTTAACAATCAAATTCAATCGTTCAGGTTATTGATTCTTATGTTGTTTTTCTACAATAGGAGTGATTAAAAGGGTGTCCTGCGCCTCAATAATCAGTTCGGCTAACTCCCGGAAGCAACCTTGTCCACCATTGGTAATGCAGATATAATCAACCACTTGCTTGTTGAATTCCATAGCATCGGCTGGACATGCAGACAAGCCTACCAATTGAAGTATCTCCAGGTCGTTGGTATCGTCTCCAATGAAGGCGATTTCCTCTGCTTTTAACTGCTTGCGCTGCATAATTTCCTGCAACTGCGCAGCCTTGTTTTTAATACCCAGGTGCAATTCAGTAATCTGAAGCTTTTCGGCACGCTTTACCACCGAAGGAGACATTTCGCCCGTCACAATGCCGGTTTCAATCTGACAATTGCGCAGCCGTTCTACGCCCATGCCATCGCGAATAGAAAAGCGTTTCATCTCTTCTCCCTGCGCCGAGTAATACACGCCATTGTCTGTCAGCACCCCATCCGAGTCAGTCAGCACCAACCGTATTTTGCTCGCCTTTTCCCTAATTGTCAATCCCAGAAATTCCAATAGTTAAGGTGTTAAGTTTATGAGTTGTTAATTGTTAATTGTTAATTGTTAATTGTTAATTGTTAATTGTTAATTGTTAATTGTCAAATCGCCGTCCAGCCACCATCTACGACCAGGTTAGCGCCCGTCATATAGGCGGAGGCATCGCTGGCCAGGAATACGACTGCGCCTTGGTAGTCAGTAGGAGAAGCCATCCGTCCCAGCAAGGTTTTTTGGCTATAATTTTCTATGAAATATTCATCCTGGCTATTTTCTACTCCACCAGGTGAAAGCGTATTTACCCGAACTCCTTTTTTGCCCCAATAGGCGGCCAGAAAGCGGGTGAAACTGATGACGGCTCCCTTGGTGGCTGGGTAAGAAGCTGATTTGTAAAAGGTTTGTTTGCCATTCTCATCTTTATAAATAGACTGGTCTGGCCCTACGATGCCATAAGTTGAGGCTACATTAATGATGCTTCCTCTGCCTTGGTCAGCCATGGGTTGTCCCAAAATTTGGGAGCAGAGGAAGACGCCTGTCACGTTCACTTCCAAAGACTTCTTCCAGGTATCCAAAGGGAAGTTTTCGAATTTCGATAAGTCTGCGGCAAGTGACGGATTTTCAAACATATCGTTTACTGCCGCATTATTGATTAGTATATCAATATGACCGAATCGCTTTAAAATCAAGTCACGGGCAGCTTTTAGCGAAGTAGGATTGGTTACATCGGTTTGAACGGGCAGATGCGGCCCGCCGGGCAGTTGCAACGCCAATGACTCGCAGGCTGCTTCAGTCAAGTCGGACACCACTACATTGGCTCCTGCTTCTGCAAGTGCGTGGCAATGTTGCTGACCAATCAGGCCGCAGGCTCCCGTTACAATAGCCGTTTTTCCTTTTAAAGAAAATAAATGAGTAGGCATTAGGTGTTTGTTTTAAGCTGTATGTTTTGAGCTTTGAGCTTTGAGCTTTTACATTAGTATTCTTTTTTAGCCTCAAGGCTTAAAGCTCAAGGCTTAAAGCTCAAGGCTTAAAGCTCAAGGCTTAAAGCTCACGGCTTAAAGCTCACGGCTCAAAGCTTTACCGGCTTACAGCATTAGTAACTTTGCGGAAAACGGCTTCTACGGGTTCGCCTTTCAGGTAGGCGGCCATATTCTTGCTGTTCACAGCTTCCTTCAAAATCGGCAATACATCGCGGTAGGCTTTTAGGGTATAGGCAATGTCTTCGTTGGTATGGCTGAAGCTCATATTATGGAAGCCGCCCCACAGGATACCTCGTTTGAACATTTCCTGCTGCACCAGCGACTTCAATTCCAAAGGGTTGCCCGCAGAGACGTCGAAGGTGACGATGCTGCGGCAGTCATAACCATAGCAACGGGTATAAGCGGCCATGCCTAATTCTTGCGCGATCTGGTTGTAGCCTTCTTTGATCAAATGGCCTTTTTCGGCCAGGTAGGCAGGTACGTTTTGCTCCCGCATCTCTTGAATGGTGGCAATGGCCGCAGCCAATGAAAGGGCTTCGCCGCCGAAAGTAGTAAAGAAGAATACGTCTTTCTCGAACAATTCCATTACTTCGCGGCGACCTGTCAGTAAGGCAATGGGCATGCCGTTAGCGAAAGCTTTGGAATATACGGCCAAATCAGGCTTGATATCGAAGTACTCTTGTGCTCCACCCAGTGCGATTCGGAAGCCAGTCCACATTTCGTCGAAAATGAGCAGCGTGCCGTTGGCTTTGCAAAGCGCAGCTATTTCCTGAAGGAAATTGTCTTTGGGCGCATCGAAGATGAAGGGCTCCAGTATGACACAGGCCACGTCTTCATCCAACAAAGCCTTGAAAGAAGCTAGGTTGTTGTATTCAAAAGGGAAGGTCAGGTCTTTGATTTCCTGTGGAATGCCCTTGTCTCGGCTGGTGGTGCCGATATACCAGTCGTGCCAGCCGTGATAGCCGCAGCACAACACTTTATTGCGCCCGGTATAAGCCCGCGACACGCGAATGGCTGCGCTGCACACGTCTGCTCCTGTCTTACTGATGCGGATGGATTCGGCATTGGGAATGATTTCGTGGATCAGTTCGGCCAGGTGTACTTCCAGTTCGTGCATCATCGAGAAGGTAATGCCGTCTTGTAGTTGGGCAATAATGGCCTGATCCACTTTGTCGTAACAATAGCCCAAGGACAGTGGGCCAATGCCCATATTATAGTCGATGTATTCGTTGCCATCCACATCCCAGACGTGTGCGCCCTTGCCCCGTTTCAGGTATTTGGGTGCAATGCCTTTGATATATTGCCCAGGCCCTTTGGCTAAGGTTTGGGTAACCGGATGCATAATCTGGCTTGCCCGTGCGTAAAGCGCATCCGATTGGGTGATGTCTGGGTATTCTTCGTTGAAGGAAATAGAATTAGGCATGGTCAATTAACAGTTAACAATGATCAATTAACAATGGGTTGGTGTGTATAATCAGATTGATATAGTATACCATAGACTTTGATATTTATAAAGCAGTACTTGATCTTCATTGATAATTGTTTATTGGTAATTGTTAATTGACAACTGTTTATTGTTAATTGTCAAAATGCGGTTGGCTATTTGCTGACCGGTGAAACCTTCGTATTCCAGGACTTCGGACAAGCGGCCGGGTTTGTACCAGCGTTCGTTTAGGGCGATGGGGAATACGTTGGCGAGCTGGCGGTTTTTTAGTAATACTTCGGCCAAAATGGAATATAAGCCTCCCGTGAGAAAATGGTCTTCTAAAGTCACGACCAACTGACTGTTTTGGGCAACCTGGAGCAGCACTTCTTCATCAATCGGTTTCAGGCTTCGTAAATTGACCAGACCTACCGATTTACCTTCTTGTTCCAGCAATTCTTTGGCGATTAGTGCCTGTTCGAATAGCATTCCATAGACAAGAATCGTGATATCTTCGCCGGTAGAAACCACTTCAGCTTTGCCGATCTGGTAATTGGGGTTGTGCTGATACGTTGCTTTGCGGGTATTGATGCGGACATACGATGGCTGAGGCGAAGTCCAGATGTGGGGCAGCGCTAGCAACATGTCTTCTTCGTCGGCGGGAGCAAACACTTGCATGCCCGGAATGCCACGCATAATCGAAATGTCTTCAATGGCTTGGTGTGTAGGGCCGTTGCCATCGGAAAGGAAGCCGGGAATAAAGCTGCTCAACTTCACTGGCAATTTGCCGATACCTACGTCGGTGCGAATGAATTCAAAGGCCCGAAGCGAAAGGAAAGTCGCCAGGGCGTGTACCACTGGAATACGGCCACACAACGCCAATCCGGCGGCGGCACCCACCATTGTCTGCTCAGTAATGCCAGTATCAATAAAACGACCTTTCAAAATAGGAGGCAGGTTGCGAATCAGTGCCCGGTTTTCGGCAGTCATCACGATAAAGCGCTCATCCTGCAAGGCCATTTGTAATATCAGATCTTCGTAGTTCATATTCTTTAGAGCTGTTAGCAGTAAGCTTTTAGCTGTCAGCCATCAGCTTTCAGCTTTTTTGTTTATTTATTATCTTTCAAGTCATCATCCGTGATGTTGGTAGGGGGAAGGCTTGCCCTTGCCGGGCAGCGATCTGCCCTATTCCGTATTTATCGTACAGTTAACGTTTCTGATTGCAGGTCGGTGGTGGCTTCTCCGTGGAGTTCTTTCAGTAATTCTTCTATTTCGGTGGCAGAGAAGTTGCAGAACCAGCGGTCGGCACGGGCTTCGATGCTTGGCAAGCCTTTGCCGCGTACGGTATCGCAAATGATGACGCTGGGCTTGGTTTGGCTAAAGGGCAGTGCCTGGAAAGTGGCTTCCAGCGCCTCGAAATCGTGTCCATCAATGCGCTTGACTTCGCAACCAAAAGCTTCGAACTTGGGCGCCAATGGCTCAAGCGGAATAAGATCTTCGGTGGCTACATTGGCTTGGAAATGGTTGCGGTCGACTACGATGGTGAGGTTATTCATCTGGTGCGCTTGTGCTACCAGCAAGGTTTCCCACACCGAGCCTTCATTCAGTTCGCCATCGCCCGTTATCACGATAATTCGATTCTGTTGTTCCCGAAGCTTACTATCGAAAGCAACGCCTAAGGCTACTGCTGGCAAATGACCCAATGACCCAGAGTGAAATTCTACGCCTGGTACGTTCCTGTTCGGATGCCAGTAGATGGAGTCGTTGCATTGGAGATGGTTGTTGAGTCTTTCTTTGGGCATAAATCCCAACTCTACAAAGGTGCCATAGAGGGCAGGAACGTCGTGACCTTTGGACAAGAACAAGTAATCCCGGTTTGGGTCGTTCAGGTTACCTACATTCACATTCAGAAATTCGGAGTATAGATAAACCAGTAAATCGGCGCAGGAAAGGGAGGCACCAGTAAAGCAGCCACCATCGGTAGAAAGGCGAATAATATGCTCCCGCACCCGTAAGGCCCGCGTTTCAAGGGTATTTATAGTAGTGTTAGTCATTATTTTAGCTTTAAGCTGTCAGCCTTGAGTTGTCAGCTATTAGGTTTTAATGATATAATTCGGATTCTGCTAAGAAGCCACTTAAACTTAATTTAACTCTTTACTAATTAACTATCGATCGAGTATAACTTAAGTTTATTCCTTACTAATCAACTTTCAATCGATCAAAACTCGTTTTTACTCCTTGGTAATCAACTTTCCATCGAGTAAAACTTAATTTCACTCCTTGGTAACTAATTATTCATCGAGTAAAACCTAACTTCACTCCTTAATAATTAACTATCCATCGAGTAAAATCTTTATATTAAGATTAGTAATTTAATTCTACTTGACTTCTTGCTCTTTCGTCTGACTTCCGTCGATAGTATTCAGCTCATTCAAATGGTTTCGGTACCAGTTTACTCCGGCCAGGTG
>JAZKGK010000008.1:0-35231 GCA_040385915.1 Bacteroidota bacterium | reverse complement strand
ATAAGCGGGCAATCGGACGGAATTTTAAGTATCACATCGGCTTCGTACTGCACTGCCGCCTGGTAGTGCCGATCGAGCAAGTCGAGCGGATGGCCACGGAAGCAGGTAAGCCCTTCTTGCAGGCATATTTCTTCCAACACATCGTCGGCAGGATCTGTAGTGATAGCAACCACCACTTGTCCGCAAAGTTTCGCTCGTTGCACCCTTTCCACCATCCGGCATATCAATGCCTTTCCAGCCAGGGGTAGCAGAACTTTGCCTGGTAACCGGGACGAACTCATGCGGGCCTGAATGACAGTAAGTGTTTTCAATGAACAATGAACAGTTAACAATTAACAATGAACAGTTAACAATGATTGGATTTGGGTATGTTGACCTTACGTATCCAGCATCAGGGAAAGTTCTTGGCTGATGGATTGTAACTGATACTGTTTCAGAAATTCTTCTCCGTTGCCCTCAAAATAGATAAAATGGCGGCAAATGTCAGCGATGTTCGAAGCTGATTGTCCTTCATTTTGAATAGGCGTTTTTTGTTTCAGCTCATTCAGATCAAAATAAGAGTAGACTTTTTTGCCCAGTGCAATGCCCACGTAAACCACGGTAGAATACTGGGTAATCAGTTCTTGACAGTTGGCAATCATATGATTGGTATTGCCTTCGGTAAAAATGAGCGATCCGGCAGGCGCATATCGCTTGATCTCCGCCACTGCCCGAGCCTTTTTTTCGTTGGGATGTAGTTTAAAAAGTAGCTGTCTGCCATCAGCAATTTCGGCAGCTTTACGAATGAATTTCTTTCGGTTATCAAGGCGGTAGGTTTCCCTCATATCGGTGGTAGCCACCATAATATAATCTTGGTAAGGGAAATCGTTATTCAAAAACTGCTTGACGTGGTCGAAATTAGGGATGCCCGTTACGGCAATGCGGCTGGGGTTAGTGCCCCAGGTAGAAAAATAATCTTTGTATCCTTGAGAAGCGACGCAGTAAATATCGCATATATTCGAAGTGCCATTGAGCGATGTGCCCACGGCAATAATGGGGGGCAACTTCAGGGCTTTTACTATCTTCGACCACCACGTAATCAGGTCGGTCATTCCTTCCTGGACAAACACCGTTTTTACGTTGTCGAGCAGGGATTGAGGCAGCACTACATCGGTACACACGACAGCTAAATCGTAGGTATGGCCATAAGAAGCTGCTTTAAAGTCATTTTTGAGGCCATTTTCAGCCAGATACCGATCTGCTTTGGCCTTAAATTGACCTGACATGATCGTTGCTTCCTGCAACCCTAGCTTTTCAACAATATTGAAAATCGATAATAAGGGGCCGTCGTAGTAAAGCTGACTAAAATAACAATCAAACTCCTCTAGGTGAGAAGCAATCTGATGCATTTGAGTAGTTTGGTTAGGGGAACCAATCACAAATAGAATTTTTTTTCTATGCATTCGCTGGAGAGGCTATAATTTTCACACGCATGACCAAATGATTCAAAAAAGTATCGCCGTTTAAAAATATCGTTGTTTACTAGATTTGCGCTTGGACTTTCTTACTTTAAAAAAACACTAGCAAGTAATGCGTTAACTCAAGCAGCAAAATAACGAAACAGAAAGGGCTTATATATTAGCCAAAGATTATGTAATCTTTATTCTTCTCTTTACGCATGGAAATAATTTTTGGTCTATAAATATAAAGGTATTTAGCGGGAAAAGTATCCTTTTTATGCTGTTGAATTTTCTTAATAATCCTTGTTTTTGAGTAGTATAGGTATTTTTACGGACATTTTACGACATTTACCTAGAATTGTATCTTTGTAAGAATAGGGGTAAGAATTGAAACGCTTACGCTAATCAAATCATATTTGAAAATTAATTTTTGATGAAATATGTAATAATATTCTCAGCGCAAAAGGTAATTATGCCTAATCTGCCAAAAGCTATTTTCTTTACTCTACCTTATTTATATAAAAATATGGGCCTAATTAGGCTCCGATCATTTATGACAAACCGGTATATTCGTAGGTCTTTTTTTCTATTAATCATCCCTTTCCTGTGCCTGTTCCTTACTGTTGGAAATGCTCAGAACAAATCTGGGAATAAACGACTTGGGCTTCACATTACTCAGCAGGAACTGAATATCTGGAAAAAACGGGCGCAAAGTGGCCCTTATAAAACCAAGGGCGATGTCAGTCTCAACTCTCCCGGCGACTGGCATTACATTACATATAATGCCAAAAAGTTTCTAGCCAATCCTGCTGCCGAGCGTTACCTGGGTGGTTATAAGGGCAAGGGGTGTGTGCCGCGAAGTGGAGAGTTTGAGCCGAAGGAAGAAGGCAATTTGCTGCGCGATGCCGGTTTTTATGCCCTTGTCACAGGAAATCAGCAGTATAGCAATGCTGTGCGAAAAGAACTGCTGAAGCAAGCCGCCGAGCCACTAGTCAATTTTAGCGATGCTAACCGCTGGTGTGACCTCGGAGATTCCTCTCCCGGCTTTCCAATAACCGAATGGCTTACGCGGCTGATGTTTGGATACGACTATACCAAAAGTACTTTTAGTGCTGCCGAACGAGCTATTATGGAGCAATGGTTTTTGAATGCCGGTCTTTATTTTCAACAGGGATTCGATGCTTACTTTGTCAAACGATTTGCCAATCGGATGCAGGGAAACTATGCTCTTACGCCTTATAGTACTGGTTCGGAGGCCAATACCCCGCATGATAACCTGTATTATGGCAGCCCACAAGTTGGCTTTTTTGCCAAAGGCTATAACAACCGCATGGGAACCATTGCCCGCTTTTTGGCTATTGTGGGCGTATTAGTGAAAAATGAATCTTTGAAAATGGCGGGAAAACGCTACTTTTTTGAGTGGATGCGCTACGGTGTATTTCCCAATGGCGACCTGGCTGACATGCATCGCGGTTTGGATGCACTGAAAGAACCTGAAAATGGCCTGAACTATGCTTTTTCATTAGCGCAAGCTATGGCTGATATGGCCGATGTGCTGGCTCGTAGCGGCGACAATAGTCTATATGAGTACAATACTTCGGAAGGTTATTTTGGTACTCAATGCAAAAAAGGGCAAAAGAAAAACCTGCAACTGGTTTTGCAAAACACAATCAATTATATGAATGGCAAAAATATGGTGTATGCCACCAATAACATAGCCCAGGTGGGCGATACCATGTACCTCGTCAATGGCTTCGATCCTTTCCTACGCGATTCCAATAGGATAGTCTATGATATTTGGTTTGCCTTGCCCAACCTATATTATAAGAATGCCGATATTAAAGCCAATTATTTGCGGAAAGCGCCTGGTACTAAGCCTTACCCGGCCTATCCCCGAGGCATCGGCCCGAACCAACCCTGGGGCGGCCAAGCAAAAATTTATCCCGGCATCTTGTTTATGTTCGGTCAGTTGGAGGGAGTCGTCAATCCGTATCCAAAGCCAAAATAAGCCAAAGTAAGTGAGAGAGGGGGGACGTTTAAGAGGTTAGGAGTATTAAAGTGTAGCCTGAAAACTAAGTTAACTTTGAATAGATATTTGAAATTGTTTGTTCTAAAATGCGCAGACTTCTCAACTTATTTGGCAGTATATGCGTACTAGGGAATACTTCACCAGCTATCCACTAAAATTTCATTTGCTAGAAATAATCTAAAAGCCTACTCGTATAGTAGGCTTTTAGGGTTTTGGTCTTGGCAGTTATGCATCCATCTATTGTCCATTCTTATCCCCTCACAACTACTTGTATTTGCCTAAATTTTGAATTTTTTATGGAGATTTTACTCATAGAAGACAATCCAGTAGATGCCTGGATTACCCAGGAAACTTTATCCGCATGTGGAATTCCGATAAAGGTTCACTACTTACCAGAAGGAGAAGCCGCTTTGGGCTTCCTGAATCAGGTTGCACCCTTTCAGGCAGCAGTAACACCCGATTTGATTTTGCTGGACTTGCATATGACAGGTATGGGCGGAGTAGAATTTTTGAAAAATGTGAAAAATGTTCCCCGGCTCAAAAACATTCCAGTAGTTATTTTATCTACCTCATCTCATCCCAAAGACATTGAGGAAACCTATCAATTCAAGGCTATAGCCTATCTGAACAAGCCTATTCAACTAGAAGAGATTGTTTTGATCTTAAATAACTTACCCATTTTTAGCCCTCGTGTAAAGTTGATAATGGATTAAAAGCCTTGTTTTTATATTAAGATAGATAAATGTTGTTGTTAATTTGCCTGCTGATCCTGCTTGGGTTTTTTGCTGTCATTGGATAAGCATTTTTACAGTCTAGCCATTTAAAATAGCCACCTACTGCTATCAACGAAAAGAAATCATGACTCAATCAGCCGTTGTTTTTACTGCCATGGAATCAAGCCAAGAAGCGGGGAATAGTTTGGGAAATAAAATATTGGAAGTACTCCAAGGAAAAACCCCGCACGTGGTCATACTATTTGCTTCTTCTGTGTACGAGTACGAATCTTTGCTAAAGGCCTTAAATCAAACTTGTAAGCCAGATATTCTGGTAGGGTGTTCATCGGCTGGGGAGTTTACTTCTTTCGATTTTAGTACTGATTCTGCTTGTGCAGTGGCTATTCATTCAACTGATATTCAATTCTCTGCGGGCTTGGGAACAGGAATCAAGAACAGCAGAACCGAAGCGGTAGAACAGCTTTTCTCTTCTCTTCGGGGTGTTGGTCGTTTTGATTTTCCCTATCAATCTGGTCTGGTACTGGCCGATGCCTTGTCGGGTCATACAGATGAAGTAATTGACTTACTGACCGAGCGAACGGGCTCTTATCAGTTTTTTGGTGGAGGGGCAGGTGATGATGCCAAATTTGAAAAAACGCACGTCTTTTTTGGCGAACAGGCCGTAACTGATGCTGCCATATTATTAGAAATTCTCTCGACCAAACCTGTCGGTATTGGTGTACAGCACGGCTGGAAGCCCGTCGGCGAGAAAATGCGCGTGACTGCTTCCGATGGTATGCAACTCATCAGTTTGAACGGTATTCCTACAGTAGAGGTATTGAGCGCCTATGCCGATGCTAGCCAGCAATTATTTGATACGGATAACCCAATGCCATTTTTTCTGCATAATATTCTGGGTTTAGAGATGGAGGACGGGTATAAGCTTCGAGTTCCCTTATCTGTGCAGCCCGATGGTTCCATACTTTTTGCTTCAGATATTCCATTGGGGGCTATTATCAGCTTTATGACTATCGAGTCTCAGGCGGCTACGCAGGCAGCGCAGGAAGCGACCAACATGGCATTAGAGAAATTGAATGGGAGTAAGCCCAGTGTGGCTTTCTTCTTCGATTGTGTGGCTACCCGGCTTAGGATGGGTAATCATTTTGAAAAGGAATTAGCACAAGTGAAAAAAACGCTGGGAGACATTAGTTATGTGGGGTGCAATACCTACGGGCAAATTGCACGAGTTGACGGTCAGTTCAGTGGTTTCCACAATTGTACTGCTGTCGTGTGTGTTATTCCAGAATAAGTATGTATCAATGGAGTTATTACAGTGCTTAGCTCAACTTACTTCTGAAACTAACCGACTAGAAGCTGCAAAAAAAACAGCCCGGTTTCTACAAGCAGACGATCTGATTATTTTTATTATGGATAATCAACTCAACGTATTTCTTCCAGGGCCAGGCTTTCCGCAAAGTCTACCCAATGGAAAAGCGTGGAGTGATTTTTTAACTGGCCACGACGAATTGATTTATTCGGGTGTAGTGCCTTATCCTACTAAAGAAAGTCAGACTCCGGCTTGGGCTATACGCGCATCAGATGGTTCCGTTGGGGTGTTGCTAGGAGGGAATCCCACCGAAAAAGAAAGATTAATTCTTCAGGAAATAGTGCTGATTGTTGCTCCCTTATTAAAACAGGAGCAAATCGTACAAACTACGCAAAGCAAGGCCAATTACCACGCCCAGGTAGCGGCCAAAGCAGAGCGATTGAGCAAAACACTAGACGGAATTCGCCAGAATTTGATGAAGGTGATTGCTGAAAATTCGCAGCTATTACAACTAACCAAACAACAAAATGATGATCTAGCCGCAGCCAATGAGGAATTGTCGGCAGCCAATGAAGCTATAGTTGAAGGTATAGACGAACTGAACGATACCAATAACGAGCTGAAAAGAATCAATGAAGATTTGGATAATTTCATTTATACGGCCTCTCACGACTTGAAAGCACCCATTTCTAACATTGAGGGCTTAATGAGTGTGCTGATAAAGAAACTTAAAGTAAAGGGTTGGGAAGATGATTCCACTAAAAGAATAGCGGAGTTGATTAATACCTCCATCGAACGGTTTAAGGAAACCATTGTAGATTTGACGGAAGTAGCCAAAATTGGAAAGGATACACAGGACAATGAGGGGATGGTTAGCCTAACCGAAGTGATCAATGATGTCCTGTTAGATCTCCGGGGTAAAATTATTGACTATGGTGTGGAGGTAGAACATTGGATTGCCCCAGAGATAGACCTGTTTTTTAACCGCAAGAACCTCAAAAGCATTATGTTCAACCTGATCGACAATGCGATAAAGTACCGCTCTCCTAACCGGCAGCCAATAATTGCGATCTCTTTGGAATCTACCTCAGGATATCAGGTGCTTACGATCAAGGATAATGGCTTGGGTATAGATCCAAACAAAAAAGATAAAATTTTCGGGCTCTTCAAAAGGCTTCACATGCACGTAGACGGTACGGGAGTCGGTTTATACATTGTGAAGAAAATCATTGAAAATGCGGGGGGCAAAATAGAAGTGGAAAGCAAGCCAGGCGTTGGAAGTAGTTTTGCCATCTATTTTAAGCATAAAAGCTAATTTTTTGTGGTGATACAGACCAATATCTAGACCCAAGGTAGTGGAGAAGCACACGGACATGACCGACAATAGTATAAATCCTAATGAACGCCTTAAAATCACATATTTAAACCTTAGTAATGGTCAAGTCAAATGGCTTTGCCGCTAATAGTGTTAAAGCATTCCCTTTACAACCTACCTATACCTCGTCATTTGACTATACCTAGCATCTGGCATAAGCTGCTTAACACCTGGGCAAAGCATGTCTCTATCTACGGATAAGCGTTCGCGACGCAAGAAATCGCTACCAACCTCATGTCTCCAGGCAGGTTTGTGTTCGGCTAAGTTCGTGCAAGTGTAATTAATTGGCGTGCTGGTTCGTAGACTCTTCGGCTACAAAGTAATGCATTTTCATCCTTACCTGAAAGCCAGACAATCTATGACTCGTTGCCGCCAATTAATATACGGCCATACGCCTATTGGCACACTTATTCAGTCTAATGCTACACTTATTCATTTCTACTAGCTACTGCATTTTGCTATCCGTATTCTTGTTCGGTATTGATCCTGACCCGATAGCGCTTTCGCCACAAAATACCAACTGGATTGATCCCAGATCAAATGTCTGTGATAGAAAAGACCAGGCATTCCCAGGAATACTCCTAAATAGTTTTTTTCAATCTAAATTCTATACTATGATTTTCCAAGTACTATTCCCATTCCTTTAGTATTGCTGCAATAATTACCACAAAGAAGTAAGCATTTCAGACAGTCCTATTAATTTTTAGTAATAGCAACCTTATTCTGGGAAGGAGAGAGTATGCCTTTTAATTAACCTAATTAGTTATAAATATAAAATATTACCATTTATAATGTCATCAACTAATTATAAAACAGGCATTTCAGTCATTATGCCTACGTATAACCAAGGCAATTTTATACCCTTGGCTATTAAAAGTTTATTCAATCAAACGTTCCAGGATTGGGAGCTGATTATCATTAATGACGGTTCGACGGATGATACAGATAAGATTATTCACAATTATTTGCCCCATCATCAAATCACATACCTTTCGCATACAAAAAACAGGGGTCTTGGATCTTGTTTGAATAAAGGCATTGCAAACGCCCATTATGACTTAATCGCCTATTTACCCTCCGATGATATTTATTTCCAGAATCATCTTCAAACACTTTTTGAGGAACTAGGCCGAAATCCTGATGCCATCCTGGCCTTTTCTGGGGTGAAGCATCACTATATGGATACCCCAAAGCTCAGTCACGGCTTCGCTTCGGAGGGGCAAATTGCCGGATTTGACGTTCAACTCGTGCAAGTTCTGCATAGAAAAACGAACGATCGGTGGATGGAACGGGCTGAATTAGTGACAGATGAACTATATATCATGTTCTGGGAAAAATTAACTAGTGAAAAAAATTATGTCCAGACTAATCAAATTACGTGTGAATGGGTATCGCATCCCCAGCAAAGGCATAAAATTATCCGGGAAGATTTCTCTGGGGGGATAAACAGATACCGACGTTTTTATCAAATAGAACACCCCCTTCGTTTTCATGGGTCAACAGGTTGTCTTATTGATGAAATTACAGCATTTCAACTCTTTCGTAAACCCATTGCATCTGTCAAAACAAATGACACGCTCAAGATTCTGCTCGTGGGAGAACTGGCTTACAATGCCGAAAGAATGTGCGCATTCGAAGAAAGAGGCCATCAATTATACGGCTTATGGATTGACGAACCAGACGGTTTTAATGCTGTTGGGGCATTACCATTTGGGAATGTTATAGAAGTCAGGCTAGAAAATTGGCAAGAGCAGGTAAAGGAAATACAGCCCGATATTATTTATGCCTTACTCAATTCACAAGCCGTAGCCCTGGCTCACCAAGTACTCATTAATAACCCGGGAATTCCGTTTGTCTGGCATTTCAAAGAAGGCCCATTTTATTGTCGGCAGCGAGGAACGTGGAATCAACTTATTGATCTGTATACGCTGTCGGATGGACAGATATACATTAATCAAGAATTGAAGGACTGGTTTCAGCCGTTTTTGATGAAGCAGAAAGAGGATGTTTCCTTTATCGTAGACGGAGACTTACCCAAAAAAGAATGGCTTAGCGGAGAAAGATCGCCCTTGCTTTCGGATATGGATGGAGAAATTCATACCGTGCTTCCGGGTCGACCCATGGGTCTGGAAGTCACCGATATAGCACAACTAGCAAACCTGGGCATTCATTTGCATTTCTATGGAAATTTCCTTCATAAAATGTTTGAAAGCTGGGTTGAACATGCGCAAACGCTGGCACCGCATCATTTACATATTCATCCCACATGTACTACCAAAGATTGGGTAAAGGAATTATCTCAATACGATGCGGGCTGGCTGCATTTTTTCAAGAGTGATAACCAGGGAGATTTATTAAAAGCCAACTGGAATGATTTGAATTATCCCGCCCGAATGGCTACCCTGGGTTTTGCTGGCCTGCCCATGATCCAATGTGATAATAGTGGCCACTTGGTGGCGACCCAATCCCTGCTTCAGCGATTAGATATGGGAATCTTTTTCCATTCGTTTGAAGATCTCCGCAATCAGTTGAGAGATAAGCAACAACTCCAACGACTTAGACAAAATGTATGGGATAAAAGAGCCGTTTTCTCCTTCGATTATCACGTAGATGACCTTATTGCTTTCTTTAGAAGAACCATACAAACGAAAAGAGCATCAACGAAGGCAAAGAGTACCAACGGCGCCAAAATAAACACTTTAGTAAGTCAGGGTTGATTTAATATGTTAATGCCTTACTCATCAATAAATTACTTTCAAACCTAATTCAATCCTTTCACTTGTTTGATTATCTAATCGTCGGAGCCGGTTTTGCGGGCAGTGTCCTGGCAGAGCGGTTGGCTACCGAAGCCAATAAAAAGGTATTGCTTGTCGACAAGCGCAATCATATTGGCGGAAACGCTTATGATTACTTCGATGAGGCCGGTATTCTGGTACATAAGTACGGTCCTCATATTTTCCATACCAATTCATCGGATGTCTTTCAGTATCTCTCCCGATTTACCGAATGGAGACCTTATGAACACCGCGTACTGACTACGGTAGATGGCAAACAACTGCCCATTCCCATCAACCTCACAACAGTCAATCAGCTCTACGATCTCAACCTGGACTCGGCGGAATTAGCCAAGTTTTTTGACTTGGTGAAGGAAGAGAAGGCATACATCCGTACCTCCGAAGATGTGGTGGTGAGTCAGGTGGGGCGCGACCTCTACGAGAAATTTTTCCGGGGCTATACCCGCAAGCAATGGGGCTGCGATCCGTCCGAGTTGGACAAGTCGGTGACTTCCCGTATTCCGACCCGCACCAATACCGATGACCGCTATTTCACCGATGACTATCAGTATATGCCTTTGCACGGATACACCCACATGTTCACTAATATGCTCTCGCATCCCAACATCCAGGTGATGCTCAGTACTGATTACAAGGACATTATAGGCAAGATTCCTTACAAAGAAATGATTTATAGTGGGCCAGTGGATGAGTATTTTAATTACTGTTATGGCAAACTGCCTTATCGTTCTCTGCAGTTTAAACACGAGACACTAAATCAGTCACAGTTGCAGCCCGTGGCGGTAGTCAACTATCCCAATGAGCAAGACTATACCCGCATTACGGAATATAAACACCTAACGGGACAGCAAGGGATTGACAAGACCAGCATTACTTATGAATTCCCCTGTTGGGATGGGGACCCGTACTATCCAGTTCCCAAGGCAGAAAATGCTGAGCTGTATCAGCAGTATCAACGACTGGCCGATGCTTTGCCCCAGGTGCATTTCGTGGGCCGGCTCGCTACCTATCGCTACTATAATATGGATCAGGTAGTAGCACAGGCACTAACGCTATATAAGCATCTGGCTCAACAACCTCGGATTTTGGCAGCCACATCATAAAACATTCCAGGCAACCCCCGGCGAACACATCATCATATCAGCAAATAAGCCTATCTACTTACCCCTTATGAACTTTTTAAAGCGATTATTACAGCAAGACATTGATAATGCATTAGTAGCCACTACTCAATTGATTGCCAACCTGGGTGTTTCGGTTACTAAAACGACCATTCAAAGCGTACTTACCGAACACCCGGAGTATCCGAGCTTATTAAGCATCAGCGATTCGCTTTCCAAATGGAAAATTGATAGTCAGGCCATACGGGTAGATCCTGCTTCTCTAGATAAAATTCCCCTTCCTTTTATTGCTCATACCAACACAGGAGAGGGATTGTTTTTAACTGTGACAAAAGTAACCTCCGATACAGTTGAGTACGAGGAGCCTAAGGGAGGGCGTCAGAAAATTGTTCAAACCAGAGACGAGTTTATGAAAGTATGGAGTAGAACTGTGCTGATTGCTGGCGCAGATGATACTTCCGGAGAGCGGGATTATGCCCAACAACGCCAAAAAGAATGGCTAAACACCAGCCGTTTCCCCTTTCTGGTAACCGGTCTGGCGCTGTTAACAGTCCTGTATGCGGTCATCCTGTTTTATACCCTGGGTACGGCGGGGTTGTATCAATCCCTGTTGCCAGTAATCAAATTGGCTGGTTGTATTGTAACAGGCCTATTACTCTGGTTTGAGATCGATCAAAATAATTCGGTACTGAAGCAGCTCTGTACGGCGGGAAAAAATACGGACTGTAAAGCGATACTGAAGTCGAAAGAAGCGAAACTATTCAGTTGGTTAAGTTGGAGTGAGATTGGGTTCTTCTATTTTGCTGGTAGCCTTTTCTATTCCTTGTTCAGCATTGGACACGAGGTAAGTGGTATCAACCTCCTGGTATGGTTAAATGCCTTGGCCTTGCCATACCCCATTTTTTCTCTCTATTATCAATGGAAGGTAGCGAAACAATGGTGTCCTTTATGTGTAATGGTGCAGGCATTACTACTTATCGAAGCAGTATATTTCGGGGTAGGATACTGGCAAACAGGCTTATATGCTGTCCTTCCATCGGTGTCGGCTTGCTTTATGTTCCTGGCGGCCTTTGCATTTTCCATTGTATTATGGGCGGCCATTAAGCCTTTCTTGCTCAAAGCGCAGCAAGCCGACACCTCGCGGAAGGAATTGGCGCGGTTGAAGCATAACCCGCAGCTTTTTGCAGCTCTATTGGAGAAACAACCACCTGTTGTAGCCAACCCGGAGGGATTAGGCATAACGATGGGCAATCCTAATGCCCGCCATACCATTATCAAAGTATGCAACCCTTATTGTGGGCCTTGCGCCAAAGCACATCCAGAGGTAGAGGAACTACTGGAACTATCGAATGACGTAAAAGTACAGATCATTTTTACCGCTTACCAGGAAGACAATCCCCAAACAAAGCCGGTAAAGCACCTGCTGGCCATTCACGGCAAACACGATGAAAATATGACAAAAAAAGCCTTGGACGATTGGTACCTTTCTCCCACCAAGGATTATGACGCTTTTGCTGCCCTTTATCCCATGAATGGAGAATTGCAAAAGCAGGGAGCTAAGCTAGAAGCCATGCAACAATGGTGTGAGGCCATGCAAATAGCGTTTACCCCAACCTTTTTTGTAAACGGACATCAGTTACCAGAACCATATAGCATCCAGGATGTGAAGCATTTTGTACTGTAATTGATAGCCAGCTGTCTTCTCTTTTGAAGAGTCATTTCTACCCAGCATTACAACGGTCATTGGCCGTTTGAAAGAGTTTTCTTGCAAGGAAAAGGTCTAAGTGCTCAATACCTATAAACTTGAGCCATACATTTTTATCAAAACAATAAATCAAATCATGAAAAAGACTAAAATCAATTTCCTGGATCTGCAATTAGGTGATGTACTTACCCGCGAACATCAAAAGAGTATTGTTGGTGGCTATGGTGATGGTGGTGGCGGCGGTGGTAATGTCGGGTATTCTTGGTGGTGTCAATTCGCTCGTCCTGGTGGTGCTAGTGGTGGTGGCGCCTGTCGCGGAACACGTGAATACTGTTGCTCAATTTATACTTGTTTGTCTGGTAATACTTATCCACCAGGTGGACCTAATGGTTACGGATTCTGCAATACTTCTTCATAACACTAATAACACTACCCGCCTCTATAGAGGCGGGTAGTGTTATTATAGATAGCAAACTTTGGCATTTTGCACATAGTAAAAGGCTTCAGTTATTGCCTGCTGTCTAACCTCTACCCAAAATCATCTAACACTGACCTTTCTTGTTTCTCAGGTACTCTTATCTCACTACCTAATCCAATTCCATGCCCTTCCCCTTCTTAAAACAATACGATGCCATGGATTGCGGCCCCACCTGCCTGGCCATGATCTGTAAACAGTATGGTAATCCTTATTCCATTCAGTCATTACGGGACAAGGCGGAAATTGGCAAGGGGGGCGTTTCGCTATTGGGCATCAGCGATGCCGCCGAATCCATCGGTTTTCGGTCTTCATCGGTGAAGCTCACCTTCCAGCAACTTAGCCAGGAAGCCAAGTTGCCTGCTGTGTTGCACTGGAACCAGAAGCATTTTGTGGTGCTGTATAAAGCCAAAAAAAATACGCTTTACGTAGCTGACCCTGCCGTAGGGCTCGTCACTTTTACCCCTGCCGAATTTAAAAGCTGCTGGATCAGTGATAGCCGGACTGAGACGCACGACGAAACGGGAGTAGCCTTGCTGCTGGAACCCACGCCTCAATTTTACGAGCAGCAAGAAGAAGAGAAAACAAAGGCCAATGAATTAGCCTTCAGCACCATTTTTAGTTATCTGTGGCCTTATAAAAAAATAGTTTTTCAGTTAGGGCTGAGTTTAGGTATTGCCTCGATTATTCAATTATTCCTGCCTTTCTTAACCCAAAGCATTGTAGATACCGGCGTAAATACGGGCAATATTCATTTTGTCTACGTTGTTCTGCTCGCGCAACTGGCTTTATTTACCGGCCGAATGGTGGTGGAGTTTGTGCGGAGCTGGTTAATGCTGCACATCAGTACGAGAATCAACCTATCCATCCTGACTGACTTCCTCATCAAACTGATGAAGTTGCCGGTGAGCTTTTTCGATAGCAAACAAACGGGCGATATCATCCAGCGGATGCATGACCACGGTCGCATCGAATCATTTTTGACGGGCTCTTCGCTTTCTATCCTATTTGCCCTTCTTAATTTGATTGTCTTCTCCGGTGTGCTGGCTTTTTACAATATGGTTATTTTTATGGTAGTACTGATAGCCAGCATCTTATATTCTGTTTGGGTGCTGGTTTTCCTGAAACCGCGAAAAGCATTAGACTATAAGAAGTTCGCCATTTCCTCGAAAGAACAAAGCACGATGATACAACTGTTGCAGGGGATGCAGGAAATAAAGCTGCACGGTTGCGAAAAGCCTATGCGTTGGAAATGGGAAGGCTTGCAAGCCAAATCCTTTAAACTAAGTATGAAAGGCATGGCTTTAGGCCAGTGGCAACAAGCCGGTGCCTTTTTTATTAATGAAGGAAAAAACATCTTCATCACCTTTTTGAGCGCCAAAGCGGTGATTGACGGGCAAATGACCTTAGGCTCGATGCTGGCCGTACAGTACATCATTGGGCAGATTACCAGCCCCGTGGAGCAAATGCTGGGATTTATCCAAAGCTGGCAAAATGCCCGGATCAGTATGGATCGCCTCAATGAAATCCATCACTTGGCCGATGAGGAACCCAAGGACCAGAACTTTGTCTACCAGCTTCCCTTTGCCTTTACCAAGGCTTTAGCCGGGGGACGTTCCAGCGATATGCCTGTACCAACGGGTTCCTATGATGCCTTCCCTGCGATGCAAAAGGCTCAGGGGCAACATTTCTCCAAGCAAATATCCACCGAAGCTTATCCGCTGAGCCAGGAAGAAGAGCCGGTAGGGGTGACTTTTCAAAATGTCTCCTTCACCTACGCGGGAGCAGGCAATGAACCGGTGTTGAAAAGTATCAATCTTTTTATTCCCAAAGGCAAAACCACGGCGATTGTAGGAACAAGCGGAAGTGGAAAAACGACCTTATTGAAACTCTTGCTGAAGTTTTACGATCCGCAAAAAGGCGAAATCAAAGTAGGCGATACGGCCTTGAGCATCATCAGCCATAAGGTTTGGCGCCACCACTGCGGGGTTGTGATGCAGGATAGTTTTATTTTTTCGGATACGATTGCCTACAACATTGCCGTAGGCGAAGAAAAAGTGGATCTCGCGCGCTTGCGGTACGCGGCTCATATTGCCAATATTGGCGAGTTCATCGACAGCTTACCGCTCGGCTTCAACACGGTGATAGGAGCGGAAGGAAGTGGCGTTAGTATGGGCCAACGCCAGCGCATTCTCATTGCCCGAGCGGTATACAAAAACCCGGACTTTATCCTCCTGGATGAAGCCACCAATAGCCTGGATGCCAACAACGAAAGCACGATCATTCACAACCTCGACCATTTTTTTAAAGACAAAACGGTTGTGGTCGTCGCTCACCGCCTGAGTACGGTAAAAAATGCCGACCAGATTGTGGTGCTTCACAAAGGCCAGATTATTGAACGGGGCACCCACCAGGAACTAACCAACTTGAAAGGGGAATATTATACGCTCGTAAAAAACCAGCTAGAGTTAGGCGAATAGAAATTATATGTCAACAACCCATCCGATAGTCCATCAGCCCACGCTTGATCCTCAAAGCATTAAAATATTAACGGATAAATCTGACTTAGTCAGCCATGAGATTCGTGAAATCATTAGTTACAAGCCTCATTGGTTTATCCGCCATGGCATTGTCATTATGGGCCTAGTCGTGCTGGCTATGCTGCTGCTGAGCTGGGTTATTCGGTATCCGGATATTATTCAAGCGCCCATGCGGATTGTAGCGATGAATGCGCCAAAACTAGCGGTGGCTAAAAGCGAAGGCCGATTGGTGAAATTGCTGGTGGAAAACCAGCAGCACATAGAACAAAACCAGCCCCTGGCTTTTTTGCAAAGTTCGGCTGACCACCAGCAGGTATGGCAGTTGAAAGAATGGATAACACAAGCGGAAAAGGCCGCCATGAGAGGCAATATCGATACACTCTTCTATCATCCTGTTCCGGCGTTGAATGAACTAGGAGAAATGCAGCCGGTTTGGCAAGAGTTTCTCACTGTCTTCCAGGAAACGAAAGAAACGCTTCGGCAAGGGTATTATCGACAGAAGATGACTTATTTAACCCAGGAGTTGGGCTTTTTGGAGGAGCAGGAAAAAGTTTTATACAACCAAAAAGAGCTATTAGGCCAGGATTATCAACTCCAATACCAGGAATATCTAGGGCAAGAAAAATTATCCGAGGAAAAAGTAATTGCTCCCTTAGAACTGAGTCACGACAAAAGCAAGCTCCTGGCGAAGAAGGGCACGTTGGAACAGATTGAATCTCAGTTGGTCAATAGCAAGATCAGTAAACATAACAAAGAAAAAGAATTATTCGAACTTCGGAAAGTAGTGCAGGATCAACAGTATAGATTCTCGAATGCCTTAGCCAATTGCAAGAGTAAGGTAGAGGCGTGGGTGCAACAATTCATCGTGGTGTCACCAGAGGCTGGAAAGGTGCAATTTATTACGCTCTTGCAAGTGAATCAGCATGTTAGTATCGGACAACCCCTGTTTTATGTCACGCCTCCGCAAACCAATTACTTTGGGGAAATAGCGGCTGGACAAAATGGATTTGGAAAAATAGCAGTTGGGCAACAGGTTATTATTAAAGTTGCCAGTTATCCTCAGGCCGAGTTTGGTTATTTAAAAGGAAATATTCAAAGTATTTCAACCATTCCGGTGAAAGACAGCATGTTTTTAATTCAAGTTAGCTTGCCCGCAGGTTTAAAAACGAATTATCAAAAAAGCCTGGTGTTCACTGATAATTTGCGCGCACAAGCGGAAATAATTACAGAAGATAAACGATTAATTGAAAAATTATTTAATCAATTGAAGGTGTTGACTGATCGTTAATGTGTGTCGTTTTTCTATTTTTTTAAACTAAAAACTAATTCATCTTATGAAAATCATTCATTCATTTTGGTCTAAGCCAGCTTTTCACAGCAACCAAAATCACGATAACGCAAGGAAATTTGGCGGGTGGTTGAATTACAAATATTTCTTATACAGCACGTGCTTTAGTTGTTTGACACTCAAACGCCACCATAAAAAAATAGACCTCTTTACGGATGATAAAGGAGCTGATATATTTATAAATCAATTAAATCTTCCGTACGATAATGTATCGTTGTTGCTGAACGACCTAGCGGAAGAAGATCATCGTTTGTGGGTATTGGGGAAATTAAAAACCATTGCTGCCCAACAGGAGCCATTTATGCACATTGATAATGATGTCTATCTGTGGAGAGAAATCCCAACGGATTATTCTCATCCATACCTGATTGCGCAGAGCCAATTGCTGATGCCAACACCCTATAGAAATGCCTTAAATGAAGTGTTTGAGCATTTCGATCATATACCTTCCTGTTTATTAGTAAAGCCTACTCCCCAAACTAAAATTGCCAATATCGGGATTATCGGTGGCAATGACCTCGGCTTTTTTCAAGAGTATTGTGCCACAGCGTATACTTTTCTGGAAAATAATAAAGAGAAATTACCCCAAATTAATATCGGATTTTTTAATCAAATATTGGATGAATACTTATTCACTTGCCTGGCTAATGAAAAAGAATTTCCTGTGCAATGTTTAATTAATGATCCGTATGATGACAAAGAAATGCTTGCTGTACTACGGTTTCATTTGGTGCCTGTTTTCGATAAATATATCCACCTGGTAGGTATTGCTAAACAGAATGTAATGGCCTGCGAACAACTGGAATTAAGATTTGAATATGAGTTTCCACAGGAGTATAAAGCCATTTCTGCTGTAATTAAAGAAATAGATCCCTCTCTAATCAATGCTGATTCGACCTTAATACATGAGCGGAAAGAAAAATTAACAACAGCCATTCATAAACTGTATACCTGCACGCTGCCAGAACTACAGAATTTAAAAATTAAGTTAAGAGATGATGTGAAAATCGTTGAATTAAAGGGAGAAGACAATCTTAATTCGGCTTACGGAATTTCTTTTACGGACACTATTACTAAGGAAGAGGTTCATAGAGAATTAAGCGGTGCTGATGGAATATTAGCCTATTTTGATTCACCCCTTAGCATGCAGGAATTGCTGGAAGAATTAACTCAGAATTTGGGTTCAAATAATCCTCAATTAGAACAACAAAAGTTCAAACTTATTGATATTATTACTGAGAAAATAATGATTGATGGGATTTTAGAATTTGTTTGAAAGTGACATTCAAATAGCTACAGACGATAATAAAACGCATCAGCATCGTATCAGCCTATCCACCTTATGGCTTATAAAATACTTTTTAAACATCGGTTGGCTACCCGTTGGATGCATTGGCTCAATTTTCCATTGTTGACCATAATGATTTGGAGCGGGTTTCTCATTTACTGGGCCAATGACGTATATGCGCTAAAAATCGGGGAAACGACTCTGGTAAAGTTTTTCCCAGCTTGGTTCAATTCCTGGCTGCACCTTCCGCACCGTTTGGCTGAAGGAATGGCCTTTCACTTCGTATTTATGTGGTTGTTTATGCTGAATGGATTTGCGTACGTCTTGTATACTTTCCTGTCGGGCGAGTGGCGATATTTGATTCCACAAAAAGGAGCTTTGAAAGAAAGCTGGCAAGTGGTTTTGCACGATTTAGGATGGAGAAAGGAGCTTCCGCCGCAAAATAAGTATAATGCCGCCCAGCGAGTAGCCTATTCTCTGATTATCCTGATGGGCTTAGGGAGCGTAATAACGGGTTTTGCCATTTATAAACCCGTGCAGGTGCAGTGGCTAATGACGATTTGTGGAGGTTATGAAGCTGCCCGGATGGAACATTTTGTGCTCACCATTGGCTATGTTCTGTTTTTCCTGATTCACCTCCTGCAAGTAATACGGGCTGGCTGGAATAATTTCCGCAGTATGGTAACCGGCTTCGAAATTATTCGTGATAAGTTAGAAGAAAGCTGACGGCTGATAGCTTAAAATAGTATGGAAGAAATTCGAGTAGATGAGCAAGGACTCAAAAAATATAGCCGTCGCAGTTGGTTGGCTTTTGTCAAATTTTTGCTCTTGGGAGGAGCGGGATATGTCGGATGGAAATGGCTAGGCAACCAGCCCTTGGATGGTGGTATTCAGGGTGGCGTGCCGATGCCATTGCGGGAAGGACTGACTGCCAATGAGCGACTATTCGGGCGGATTTTTAGTCCACACAAACGCATACAGGAATACCCTAAAAGCCAGGCGGCCACAGCAGTACGGCTCAATGGGGTAGTGGGTTTAGATAATTCCCAGTTCGACTATGCGCAATGGAGGCTGCAAGTGAAGAAATTGAATGGCGAAGTTTTGTCAATTCCATTGAAGGAGTTGAAGAAACTGCCTAAGACGGAAGTAGTTTTTAACTTCAAATGTATTGAAGGTTGGAGTCAGGTGAGTTGGTGGGCTGGGGTACGCTTTGCCGATTTTGTGAAGCATTATGGTTTGCAGAAAGAAGTTCAGTTGGCCTACGTAGGCCTGCATACGCCCGACGAAGCATATTATGTTGGAATGGATACCGACAGTGCGATGCATCCGCAAACGATCCTGAGCTATGAAATGAACGGCAAGCCTTTGTCTCTAAACCACGGCTATCCATTGCGGCTAATTATTCCGGTCAAATACGGAGTGAAGCACCTGAAGCGCATCGGTACTGTCTTTTTTAGTGCCGATAAGCCAGCAGATTACTGGGCTGAACGTGGCTATGATTATTATACCGGCCTTTGAACACCAATCTTTTCTATCCAATATTTATCACAAATTCCGTCCAGCCTTCTTCATTTGTTTGGAGAGAGAAAGCAAAGCCGTGGTTGAGTAATATTTCGCGGCTGAGGGTAAGGCCGATGCCCTGGCCCTGCGGTTTGGTACTATAAAAAGGATTGAACAGGTTCGCAGCAATGGTTGCCGGTATTGGCTGGCCGTTGTCGCGAATGACCAACTGTTTGGCGGTTGCGTGGGCTTCTACTCTTTGGCCTGGCTTACAGGCTTCTATCGCATTTTTTATAAGGTTAACCAATACTTGCTCCATCTGATCAAGATCAGCGGCTAGGAGTACGGCTTTATCGGGCGGAAAAAAGGTTAACTCAACCCCTTTTGCCTGAGCCTGTGGTTGCATCAAATACACCACATTTTCTACTAATGGGTGGAAATCTATCAAGTTTTTCTGGGGGAAAGGCAAGCGCACTACATCGGCAAAACGGCGCATGAAGTGGCTCAGTCGGTCATTTCGCTCTATCGCTATCTGCAGGGCGTGGGTCAGGTCGGGGTGAGGAGGATCTTGCAAATACGATCGGGTAACGTCCAGAATGGAGTTGATCGCGCCGATGGAGTTATTCACTTCGTGCGCCATCATTCGGATCACTTTTCCATAAGCTTTCTTTTCGGTTTCCAGAATTTCGCTCGTTCGTTCTTCTATCAACAAAAAGGATCGACTAAATCCTCGGTCCAGAAAGTGGGATTTTAATACCCAGAAGGCTTCTGCACCAGCGCCTTTAATCGTCTGGGACTGGCCGTTTTGGAGGGTAGCCAGTTGGGTCAGAAGCGGATGGCGGGTTTCGGGCAGGGTTTTGCCGGTGAGTATTACGCCCTCGCGCGCCAGGAACTGACAGGCTTTGGCATTCAAAGTCGTGATCCGTTCGTCAAAATCCAGGATCAGAATTGCAATCGGGGAGGCGTCGATGAGCTTTTCCAGAAAAAACTGTTGTTCAATCTTCTTAATCCGTTCGAGCCGTAGCTGATCGATCATGAGGTTGTATACTTCGATCAATTGGTCTACTTCAGCATTGCCTGTAGGTACAAACTTTACCGTAAAATCCTGTTCTTTGATGGCTTCAATCCCTGACCCGATGAACTGGGAAGGTTTGCCAAAAGTCTGATAAATCTTGACAGCCACGAAGAGTGAGGTCAGGATAAATACTTCTGAAAGGATGAAAATCAGCTTGTTGTACTGCAACCATTGGAAGGTAAGTAAAGCCAAGGCCAGATGAAGGATGGCCATGTACAGCAGATATCCAATCCGAAAAGGTAGTTTCATGGGTAAGCTTTTAGTGAAAACGACTACTTATTCGTCCTGGCTGTAGGGAATGTCGTACTTGTCCAGGCGACGGTACAAGGCGAAGCGGGTAATGCCAAGCGCCCTGGCTACTTTCGACACCCGACTGTGGTGAAACGCCATTGCTCGGCGGATCATCTGGAATTCCATTTCTTCTAGCGTCATCGTTCCAATTTCGGGAAGGTTGGCGGTGTCTTTGGAAGCGAACTGGGTGACATGCTTCTGAAAGTCGTCCACCGCCAGTTCCTCGTTGGTGGAGAGCAAGACGGCGCGTTCCACAATGTTTTTCAACTGACGGATATTGCCGGGAAGCGCCAGGTATTTCAGCCATTTCAATGCCTGCTCACCCACAGCTAATTCAGGTCGGGCATAAATAGTCCGGAGGTTATTCACGAAGTATTCCACCAGTGTAGGAATGTCGCCCGGTCGTTCGCGCAGGGCGGGAATCTTTACGGTGATGAGGTTGATGCGATAAAACAGATCTTCGCGGAAGGTGCCCTTTGCCACCATTTCCTCCAGGTTGCGGTTGGTGGCACAAATCACCCGCACGTCTACCGTTTTGCTGCGGCTGCTTCCCAGCGGCTCAAATGTGCGGTCCTGCAATACCCGTAGCAGTTTTACCTGGCTGGCCATATCCAAATCTCCAATCTCGTCCAGGAAAATACTGCCTTTGTTGGCTAATTCAAATCGCCCAATCCGGTCGGACTTGGCGTCGGTGAAAGCGCCGCGGACGTGCCCGAATAGTTCGCTTTCAAACAAGGTAGACGAAATGCCGCCTAGATTTACCTTTACAAATGGGCGGCTTTTTCGTTGACTGTTCTGGTGAATGGCTTCGGCAATGAGTTCTTTTCCCGTTCCACTTTCGCCCGTAATTAGCACCGACGCTTCCGTCGTCGCAACGCGGCCAATCGTTTCCAGAATTTCAAGCAGCTTCGCGTCTTCTCCCACAATATTTTCGAAACGGTATTGCTTATCGAGCTTCCGGCGGCTGGGAGATTGCGGCTTTTGTTGGGCCAGACTCAACGCGGTGCGGATGGATTGTACCACATAGTCGTTTTGCCAGGGTTTGGTAATAAAATCGCGGGCACCGGCCTTCATTCCCTGTACTGCCAAATCAATCGTACCCCAGCCAGTAATCAGAATGATCGGAATTGTTGGGTATTTGCCCCGAATCGCCTTTAGCATACGCAGCCCTTCCTCGCCAGAGGTTTCCAAGTGGAAATTCATGTCCAACAGGATTACTTCCGGCGTTTGGACATCAAGAAAATTCCAGGCTTGTTCGGGAGAGTCCGCCGCACTTACTTCAAACCCTTGTTTTCGCAAGAGTAGGAGCAGGGAAGTCTGAACGGCAATATCATCGTCAATAATCAGGAGCATGGGAGGTAAATGGGGATATTTGCACATGTGAAGATAGACAGATGAAATAAATTTCTATGAGCGGACGCTAAGACCCCACACTATTGAGCATCTGCTCAAATAACCGCAATTCTAATCTTCGTGCAGGGCGGTGGCTGGGTGGATACGTGCTGCTTGCCAACTGGGCAACCAAGCACACAGGGTGACGAGGCCATAAATAATCAGTACCGACAGGGCGATGGCGATCAGGTATACCTCAGCATCCAGATCAAACACATTTAGTAGCGGAAACTGGAAGGCAAACAGCAGCCCGATGAGGAGGCTAAAACTAGCCAACACCCATATTTCGCCCAGGAACTGTAGCGATATTCCCCTTTCGGTCGCCCCCAAGGCTCGGCGCAAACCGATTTCGGAACGTCGGCGGGCAATACTTAGGTTGAGTACACCGAAAAGTCCCAACCCCACATTGATGAGTAAAAACACGCTGACTACCAAGGCAATAGTCATAGGTAGAAGCGTGCTGCTGAGGGACTGTTTTCGCTCCTCTTCCATATAAGACACACTTACGTTCGGGTTTTCGGACATGGCACCTATTTCCTGGGCAAGCAGAGCCTCAAACGAAGCATCAGTTCCCGGTTTTACCTTTATTAGAAAGGTTGATCTATTAGGTCTGCCATAGATCGGGCGGAAGAAAGCCTGGGAATTATCTGAATATTCTCCTTTCCCTTTGAAATTGCCGATTATTCCAACGATTCGGTATTTTTCTTTGTCTTCAGCTTCGCCAAGACCGACCTCTTGCCCTAAGGCGTTTCCCGAACCGAACATCGCTTCTTTCAGCGGTTGGTTAATGATTAAGGCACGTGAGTCATCCACCTCGTCAGATTGGTTAAACCAGCGCCCTTCCACCAGCGGAATACCTAGAGTACGGGCACCATCGGTATCGGTGTAATAAAAATATGCAAATATATGCCATTGATCATTGTTAATACTCTGACTGTAACCTCCTCCTGAGTAGGGCGTACCTCCGTCGAATAGGGCAACAGATTCTACCTGCGGATACTTACGAATGCGTCCCTTGATTTGCTCTGCAGTACTTGAGGCGCTAGTACAATCGAGTATCCATACATTTCGGTAGTCAAAGCCTAGGGGTTCGGAGTAGTTGCGGAGGTTATATACCACTAGGCTGGTGACGCCGAACAATACGAGGAAGGCAGCGACAATCTCCACTATGAGCAGGATATGGGTTTTTTTCTTGTTCCAAATCAATTTAAATAAATGAGAAAGCATAGGTTGATGCGGTTCGCCGCTGCGAGGCGGATTAGAAGATGAGTGGATTAGAAGATGGGCGGATGAATAAATCAAACACCAATTCGCCTATCTGTTTTAAGCTGCTTTCAGGGCTTCTACGATGTTCAGTTTGGACATCCGGAGTGCGGGAACTACGCCTGACAGGAAGCCGAAAACCAGGCAAATCAGGAAGCTGATGGCAAAAACGCTGAAGTTAATCGTCAGGTCGGAGTGGGCTATCCAGCCGCTATCGTTGATCAGGTAAATGATTATTGCCGAAAAAAATAAGGCAATGATCCCACCAAGGAAAGTAATAAAGATATTTTCGATGATAAACTGCCAGATTAGCGTCTGGATGGGTGCGCCGAATGCCTTACGAATGCCGATTTCTGAAGCTCGTTCCATCATCCTCCCTACATTCAAATTGACCAGATTAATGGCCGGTAATCCCACGAAAAACAACATAAGAATGGGAGCAACTATGAAAATGTAGTGAGTCAATATATTTTCAGAGATATTCGTTTTCCAATATTCCAAGTAAGTATCTGCGCTTGATTCCACGTGATAAACTTTGAAATTCTCTGCCATTTGAGGCAAGGGAATTCGACTAATTGCCTGCTGGTATTCATGCTGAATGGTTGGAATATCTGCTGAAGAGTGAGCCAGTATAAAGGCATTGAAACTGCCTATGAAACCGCTACTCTCGTAATTACTATTGGTAGGAATGTAAATATCGGCTGACGTATCCTGGCGGGTGGCTGGAACAGCTTTCACTACGCCAATGACCCGATAAAGGATTTTGTCTACCTCAATAGTTTTGCCAAGGACTGATTGAGGAGAGTTGTCAAAATATTGCCGTTTCAAGTCATCACTAATGATAGCCACCTTTTCGCCTTTGGTAATAATCTCTTCGTTAAAAGGTTTTCCTTCCAGAAACTCAAAGTTGGTCATCTCCCAAAAGTTGGCGTCAGCGAATCGCATATTCAAGCCTAGCCGGCGATCCTTTATATAGGTATTACCAAGGCTCCTTGTGGTAATACTTACTTTTTCAGGCGTTTTGAGCGACTTAACATACTTTTGTAGAAAGTTATAACTAGCCGCCGCCCGCATTGACGATTGTTTCAATGAATCTAACATAACTACTTGGTGGATGTAAAGCGTGCGATAACGGTTGGTTTCGGGGTAATGGCTACCAAACAAGTGATCGAGGAAAGAAGTCAGTACCATCAAAACCGTCAGAGTCAGGCTGATGCCAAACAGGGTAATGAAGGTGTAAAACGGATGCCGGAGCAATACCTTCCATGCTATTTTTATGTAGTTGGCTATCATTATTTTATGAGTTTAAAGTTTAATAGTATATGAGTACATCAACTTCTAAGGTCGGCATTACTCATTACTTATTGTTCACTGTTCACTGTTCATTGTTTATTGTTAAAGCACCTGGCTTCCGTCGAAAAGGCGAACCAGTCGGTGGGTGCGTTTGGCCATGTTTTCGTCGTGCGTAACCATCACGATGGTGGTGCCCGCGGCGTTTAGCTGCTGTAGAATGTTCATGATTTCATTGCCCATTCCACTGTCCAGGTTGCCGGTTGGCTCATCGGCCAGGATAATTTCCGGCTTCCCGACAATGGCTCTGGCAATGGCCACGCGCTGCTTCTGCCCACCAGAGAGCTGGCTTGGGAAATGCTTCATCCGGTTGCTGAGACCCACCTTTTCGAGTGCTTCCCTGGCATAAGCCTCCCGTGGCCTGCCGTTGCTACTGCGGTAAAGCAAGGGGATTTCGACGTTATCGATTACCGACAAGTCATTGACCAGGTGAAAACTTTGGAAGATGAAGCCGATTTTCTGGTTGCGCATTTTCGCCAATACCTTGTCAGCGTACTTTGCTACGCGCTGGCTGTCAATCTCTACTGTGCCCTTGGAAGGTTCGTCTAGCAGACCCATAATATTGAGTAGGGTGGACTTGCCGCAACCCGAAGGCCCCATAATGGAAACGAATTCCCCCTTTTTGATAGAGATATTAATATTGTTCAGAGCTAGGGTTTCAATGGCACTGGTGCGGTAAATTTTTTCAACGTTGCTTAACTGAATCATATAAGTTTAGGAGTTTATAAGTCGGAGAGTTTATGAGTTTTGAAAATTAGGCTACTGACACACTGAAAGATGTTAGCAGAAGGCTTTCTTTGCTCCAGCGGAGCCACACTGTTTATAGAAATGTAACTAGGCTTTATATTGGCTCCATCGGAGCCTCCTTGGTTTGATGGAGGAGGCTCCGATGGAGCCAGCGTTGGTTATCAAGTGCTTGAGCTATAAACAGGAAGCTCCGATGGAGCAATTTTAGCTGATAGCTCACGGCCAAAGCTGATAGCTGACTGCTTCTTAATAAGTAATCTTTTCATTGTGTTCAAAGTCGTAGAGGGTAAGGAGGCGGAGCATGTAGTAGGCTTGCCAGTAATCCCGAAGCGCCAGAATGGCATCGCGTTTGGCTCGGTCTTTTTCTTGGGTGGCAATGACCAAGTCGGTAACACTCAGGTTACTTAACTTAAACCGATCCTGCGCAATCTGGTATCGGCTGGCCGCAATTTGGTCGGCTTCTACCGTTAAAGCTACCTGTTTCTGTAGCATTTGAAGCAGCGTAACCTGCGTAAATACTTGCTGCTCGAAGGTCAGTTTGTCCTGCTCCACCGACTGTACAGCCAACTGCTGATAGGCCAGCGCCGTTTCGGTACGCGCCTTCGACCGTCCCCAAGTCATTATTGGCAGGTTGAATTGTATCTCTATATATTCCCGATCCTGTGGGCGAAAGTACACATCTCCTAGTTGGGCTCCCTGGTTAGAAAGGCCAAAGGCAGCGTTTAGTGAGGCATTTAAGCCATTGTCCTTTTTTGCCTTGTTCACGTCCCTTTCTGCTTCCAATAATTTTCTACGAAAGGCGATGGCGTTGGAGCGGTTGGCAAAGGCTTCGTCCAAAGCCGTCTGGGTGTTGACCTCAAAAGCCTGAATATTTGTAGGAATGACCAACTCCAGCGGACGTTCATTGCGGTAGCCAATATAGGATTTTAGTCCAAGGGAGGCCACGGCAGCGGTCTGTTCGGCAGAAGCCAGTTCTTTTCGGGCACTCACTACACTCAGTTGTAATTGTAGTAAATCATTCTGCGAAAGCTTGCCTAGTTGCAGCTTCTGTCCCGCAATTTTATACAAAGTGTCGTTGTTTTGTAGGTTTTTTTGAGCCATCTGCAAGTTGACCTGCGCCACCAGTAAGTCAAAATATAATCCCGTTGCCGACAATGCCACCTGCTCAAGCGATTCAATGAACTGCTGGTTGCGTTCGGCATACCACAAGGGTTCAATTTTACGGCTCCATTTCATCGGATTGTATCGAAAAAGTGGCTGGTTAATTCCTATGGCCAAGGGTATTCCGTTGTAAAGCGTGTTTTTCTGTTGAAAATTATCAAACCGTTGCAGTTGCTTTTGCAGAAAAATAGTGCCCCCGGTAAAAGGAATATTCTGGTTCAGGGTGAGATTTAACAGCGAATTGTTATTCGAAATCTGCTGGAAATTGATGGTTCCATCGGGCTGAGTTACCGGGATAAATGACCGGGTAAAGTTAGGAAGAGAGCCATCCAGGCTTAACTGGGGCCGAAAGTCCGCTTGGAAGGCACGGTATTGCCAGAAATTTGTCTGCTTCTGCGTGATCGCTTGCTTCGCCGCCACCGATTGTTGCTTGGCAATCTGGATGACCTCTGGCAGGTTGATTGGTTGGGCTTGCAGGCTAACCAGTGGAGTTACCAGTAGCCAGAGAAGCAATAATAAAAGGTAAAGAAATAATTTCATTGCAAGAGGGCTTGTGATTCAGAATTGATTGACTTGCTTCTAATTAACAACTTATAGACTCGTCTACTCATACACTCATCTACTCATACACTCATCTACTCTATCCTGAGCTCCATGGCATTTTCGTATTGGCTCAGGTCGGTGAGAATAACTTTTTCACCTGCTTTTACCCCGCTCTTGAGCTCCACAAAATCGAAGTTGCTCAGGCCTATTTCTACCTCACGGCGCTGAGCAATGCCCTTGTCCACCACATACAGGAATTGCTGTCGTTTGCCTTTGAAGGCCGGACCGTTAGCCACCCGCACCGTATTGGTTGTGCGGTTGGTAATAATATATACTTCCACTTTCATATTGGGTCGGAGCGAAGCGTGGTGGTTGTTGTCGAGTTGGACCGCAAACTGCACGACTCCATTGCGAACCGTAGGCTTGACCTGGATAATGGTTCCGCGAAGTGGGGTTTCGTTTACCTTGACAACCACTGACAAGCCCATTTTTACCTGCTCAGCATATACATCTGAACAAGAGCCTTCGATCCGGAAACTGGCCAAGTCTGCTATTCTGGCTAGTATTTCGCCTTCGTTGACCGACGAGCCAATGTTTTCGTTCACCCAGGTCAGCACGCCCGACCGGTCGGTTAGTACGTCGGCCAATTGCAGCTTGTGTTCCAACTCTTTGAAATTCTTCTCTTCTATTTGCGCCTGTAGTTCCGACTCTCGCAGGCTGGCTCGCATCGATTGGCGGTTGTAAGTCAGGTCGTTTTCCAGTTGTTTCTTCTCCAGTTGGGCAATTCGCAGTGCGTCTTCGGCTCGTGTCACATTTTCCAGCGTGCTTCCTCCGACTGTATGCAAGCGTTTAGCGTCTTCTACTTCCGCCTGTAAGCGATTGATGTTTAGTTTTTTGATCTGATCGTTGATTTCGGCATCGAACAGATTTTTGTTTAATCTCATCCTTAATTGCTCGATGCCATTGCGTTTGAGGGAGAGTTGGTCTTTCATTTTTTCGTATTCGATCAGGGTCAGCAGTTTGTCCAGTTCCATAATCGGCTGCCCCGGCTTTACCTGCGTGCCAGGCGTAAGTATCACGCGGCGGATGCTGGCCCGGATCGGGCTGGTAATGATTTGCTCGTAAGCTGGAATGACTTCCCCGGTCGCATCCAGGGTGTTTTCGACGCTGCCAGTTTCGGCCATTGCCGTTCTTATTTTGGAAGCTTCAACAGTATTTTGGAGCGCATTTCTGAGAAAAAATAAGGCCACAACGATAACCGCAACCATCAGCGTAGCAAGAGCCAGCTTTTTGTTCCGGCTTCGGTTAACAATTTCGGGAGCTAAGTTGCGATCCATTAGATAAGATTTGCTACTAACTTTCCAAATCCCGTACCAATGCGTATGTGATTGTCTTGTAGTGTTTTGTGGAATGTTGCTAATCAGAAAAGCGTGCTATTTCGCACAGGCTGTGCGGTGCTTTTGTAGAAGTAGAGTTATATCAAAGCCAGTCAGGAGACTGGCTTTGATATAAAGACAGGAAAGAAGAACTCTCGCGCCAGATTGATTACAAACTCATAAACTCATAAACTCATAAACTCATAAACTTTTTACTTTATTCCCCCAAAGGCAGCAAAGCAGGCATTCTTGTGCAAAATCTCGATGTGTCTAAAACCGACCTTCTTCATCAGATCTAGTTGGAAATTGATCGAGCGAGGCGTATCTTCTTTTTCTACGTACTGAAATACGTGTTCCTTATAGGCTTGCCCGCCTAATTTTTCCAAGTATTGACCATACTTTTCTTTAATCATTTGATTGATCGGTTCGCTCTCCTGGGTAATTAAATCAGAAATCCACAAGCTACCGCCTTCCTTCAGGCTGTTGTATAACTTCTGAAATACGGCCAGCCATTCATCCTCTGCTCTCAAATGATGCATTACGGCTCCGGCCAGCATAATATCATAATGATTGTTTGGTAAGTCAATTTCCTTCAAATCAACTTGTATTCGCGCTATTTTTCCAGTGGTTGCTTTGGCTACTCTTTCGTTGGCGCGGTCGAGCATCGGCGCACTCAAATCGACCAAGGTGCAGTCGAGGTTGGGGACTTTGCTCAGCATTTTCAACGAGTAGTTACCCGCCCCGCAGCCAATATCCAATAATCGTTTGGCAGTAGGATTGACCCATTTGGCCGCTTCCGTGATTAATTCCATGCTTATTTCGGCATCCATGGTGGATTGCTGCCCCGTTTCTACATTAGAAAAACGCTCTACATCCTTATCAAATCTTTCCCTTATCTCTTCGATGGAAGATTTCTTTTCATAATCGTACTGCATATCAGTGAAATATTGAGGTGAATAAAATATAGCTGCTGGCCAGGCATTTATTTGACAAAAGTATCTCGTTTGATGATATTTGTAAAATATCATTTATGTCAAGTATTGAGACTTATTAGGTATCATGGAATTACGTCACTTGCTCTATTTTAAAGTAGTTGCCCAGGAACTGCACTTTCGGAATGCCGCCTCGAAATTATTTATTTCGCAACCGCCCTTGAGTCGGCAGATCAAAGAGTTGGAACAGGAGCTAGGTGTGGTACTGTTTGAGCGGAACAATAAAAGGGTTATGCTGACTGAAGCAGGAAGGTATTTTCAAAAGGAAGTGGAGCTGATATTTTCCCGGCTGGAGGAAAGTAAACAGATAATGAAACTGATGCACGGGTCGATTAGCGGTGAATTGCGCATTGGCTATATCAGTTCCACCTATCATATCCACCTGGTGAATAGCTTGAAGGAAATACGGACGGTTTTCCCCTTTGTAAAAACCAGTTTGTATGAAGTGCCAACGGTAAAGCAGGTGATCGCTTTAGAGGAAGGAAAGCTGGATATTGGTATTCTCCGAGCGCCCATTCACTCAGAAAAGTTGAAGCAGTTGACGCTATTTACCGATCCTTTTGTGGTGGTAATGCCTCGATTGGAGTCTGATTTTACCACACTGGAGGATATAGGGCACTACCTGAAAAACCAGCCTTTCATATTCTTCAATAAGGATTATGCGCCGGACTATCATCTGCGGTTGGTGGAGATATGCCAAAGAATGGGTTTTTCCCCCGATATTGTTCACGAAGCCAACAATATGCACTCCATCATGCGATTGGTGGAAAGTGGCCTGGGAGTATCCATTGTGCCCAGTTCGTTGCAGGAGCAATACGCCTATCTGAATCTGTCGTTTTTCTCCCTGAGCCGTTTGCCCATAGCAACCGAAGTTGTATTGGCCTATAACCCCAATCAATCTAACCCCGCCATCGACTGGTTTATAGAGAAATATACCGCTCAGTTTAAGGAGACGACTAACTAAAAGTATGGAGTAAGGCTATGCTTCTTGCGAAGTAGATAGATCGCGTCATTGCGAACTCAACCAATCGATTGAGCGTCCGCTCAAATTACTTCCCAAGCCATTATTGCAAGGAAGGCTTCGCTCCAAGTGAAGCCTTCCTTTTTTTCTAAAGACCAGATCCTCAATCCACCACCTCCTCCCCGTTCTCAAACTTTTTCTTCTCCGTCAGCTTGCCGTTCTCATCATAGTACTTCCAGGTGCCGGTTTTGCGGTCGTCTTCGTAGTGACCTTTGACTTTGGTTTCGCCGCTGGTGTAAAACTCGCGGTAGGTGCCATTGCGCAGGCCATTTTTGATGGTGACCTCTACTTTTTTAGCGCCATCAGCATACTTTTCTTCGTACTTCTTTACGTCCAGGTCGTCGAGGCTTATTTCGTCTTCTACTTCTGGTTCATCCTCCTCTTCGACGGGCTCCAGAATGGCAGTTTTAGCTGTGCTGTCCGTAGTGACTAATAGTTCTTCTTTCGGTGGAGCGATGGTTAAGTCCTGGTAGTTGGACACGATTTTGGTCTCGAATAGGCCGCCATCTTCTATGAGTTGCATCCCTATTTGGGGGAAGCAAACAATGTAGGGCTTGTTTTTATTCACCTGAGCCCAGGTGACTGGCGATACGAAGCCTTTCAGGTTGTTGTGCAATACGGGCGTTTGTACGTAAATAAAAATGTTGGAAGATGCCTTGAAGTGACCAAAAAAGTCGTTGAACTGGTCAGATTTTTCCAGGGTTTTGCCATCTACATAGTCGCTGATGATGCTTTTGATCGTTTGCGGGTGGTTGCTCATAACCACGTAATCGTCTATAATGGTGTAGTAAGGCTTGTCGAGCTTCTCAAAAAAGTTGCCCAGGAAGAGTTTGAAAAAGCCTTTGACCGACATATAATTAATGAGGTAGCCTTTGTAAGGCACATCTTTAAATTTTACGGGTGTCTTCTTATTGATTTGTTTGGTGACAAAAGCCAGGTTTTCTTTGGCATCGTCAATGGCTTTGGCCTTGATGATGACTGCAAACTCATTGCTCTTACCTAAGCCAGTCGGTTGGGTCTGAACAAAGGCTACCTCTTGCCCAATCCATTCGATAAAGTTTTTCTGAAGGCTGATTTTGAGATATTTTTCAACCTTGTTCAGATTGGTTAAGTACTCGCTATTGGCCTTCGTGTTTTCTTCTAGCAGCTTTCTGAAATTGTCATAGAATTCCGTGAAGTTGTCGACGGTTAGGCTCATATAAAAGGCAGTTCGTTGCGGTATTACCTCCTGTGCTTGCAATTTCCCCTTGCCCGACAGCAGCATCGCCTTCAGGTACGGGCTAATCGAATCATTAATGTTGGTATAGCCCTCCAGCGTCATTTTCCCATCGTCGTCCAGGTCGAAGTTCATTCCGCTGTATCCCAGCGACTTGCTTAGGCTGGTAACGTATTCATTGCCTTCCGACATATAGCAGCGCATGTATTCGTCGAAGTAGGCGTATTGCAAATACACATTAAACAAACCCTTGCCTCCCAGGCGGTGGTCAATATCTATATACCGGAAGTCGCGGCCAATGAATGGTTCTTCTTTCTGATCAATGGCGGCTTCTACCAGCGTATGAACATAGGAACAAACGAGCAGGTTTTCTACGAAGGCCAGGTGCAGTGTTTGCCGCGACGCTTTGTCGTAGAGTTCAATAATGGACTGGCCTTTATAACTGCGACGGGTAATGCGGAAGCCCTGGCTGCTCAGGTTGGTGAGGTATTCTTGCAGGAACTTGAGCTTAGCCGTTTTTTCCAGGTCAACGATGAATAGGAAGTCATACGTATTTTTCCGGTACACGTGAGCCGACACCAGTACATGGCGCGAGCCGAACAAGTCGAATAGCCGGGCATTGTCGGCCAGTAGTGAGTCGAGGCTGTTGGCGCTGGCGGTTAGGGCACCAAAGTAGGGCTGGGTCCGCATATATTTCCACACCTTGCTCTCGCTGATGTGCTGCCAGTTCTTAACCGGCTCTTCCGTTTCTATGAAGTAGATGGCGTTTTTCGGAACCAGGTAAATGGCCTGAAAGCTTTCGGTTGGCACAAGGTAGTACTTATAAAAAGCGAAGCTGCCACCTCCAAGTATTAGCAATAAGAAGGTGTAAAGCAGCCAGCGGCTCTTTTTCTTTTTTGGCGGAATGGGCAGAGGCGAATTTGGCATTCCAGCCGTAGGAAGGATAGGTGTTTCCAAGTGAATGAATAATCAGGGAGTTTATACGGTTTAAAATAAGCGAAATAAGCTGGTTTAGGCAAATTAAATAATAGCTTAATTTAAATATGATTCTTTTTTGTATTTGATTTGTCCTGTTTTTTTATGATTAATTGAGCTGGGAATTCGCCACACAAGGATTTTGTGAAAAATGTACAAAACCTATACAAAGCCGAAATAGATATGACGTTTTTTACCCATAAAATAGCGTGTAGGTTTTAGGGTTTTTCTATCTAAGTAAGGCTTTACCATTATTTATAGAAAGCGAACAGATTGTAGGCAAAGGTGGATGATATAGCGAATATTCGCTGTATCAATCCTATTTATTACTAGGTAAGAAATAGGTTGGAAAATGATAATAATTTGATGTGGAAATTGGCGTGTGACCTATATAAGCGCTTTTGTGGTAGGATGATTTGAATAAAACCTTGTAAGGATATGTTTGAATATTCTATAAAATATTCAAAATTGGTGAAAAATGGACTATTTATTTCCAAGTGCTAATCCAGGTGAGATTTACTTAATAGACGACTGCGGCAATTAACAGCATCTGTTCAATATCACACTCTAAAGTACTTTTAACTGACTAAAATACTCGCTATGAACAAGAAAAACTTACTACTTATTATGGCAACTGTGCTCCTTCAATTAGGAGTTTTCGTCCAGGCAAATGCCCAGACACTACAGAATCCGATTGTCAATGCTAATTTTCCTGATCCATGGATTATACAACATGATGGTTGGTACTATTGGTGTAAACAAGATTTTGGCAATCAAATCACCATAGAAAGATTTAGAAATCTTCAGAACATGTCTCAAACGGAGGGTTGGACCAGAGCTTGGTCAGCAGATGCCAACGTAAGAGAAGCGGTATGGGCTCCAGAACTGCACTACATTAATGGCAAGTGGTATATCTTTGCCAGTGGCGATACCGATGGGGCGCCAGGCTTGCAAAACCTGCGCATGTTTGTGCTCGAATCCAATACCTGGAATGGTAACTATACCTTCAAAGGGTTTTTGAATACCAACAGTTTCCGTCCAGAATGGGCAATCGATCCGAATATTTTTGTTCATCCATACACTAGTCAGGTATATATGTCCTGGTCTCAGTGGGAAGGTGGTACGCAGTGTATTTACATTGGTCACTTGGATGCGAATAATTTGACTCACATTATGAGTGCTACCAAGCTTTCTCAGCCAGAATATGGTTGGGAAACGCAACCTAACAATTCGATGGTGAATGAAGGCCCCGAATTTTTGTTGAAAAATAACAAGCTGCACATTGCCTATTCGGCTAGTCAGTGCCATTCTCGCCACTATAAGTTAGGCTTGTTAACAGCGGATTTGAACAGCAATCTAGTCAATAGCGGCTCTTGGTCTAAATCATCTTCTCCCGTATTTCAAGAAGGCTTTGGCGCTTGGGGACCTGGTCACAACTGTTTCGTAAAATCACCAGATTATACCCAGGATTGGATTGTTTATCACGCTCACACTGGCGGTGCTTGGGAAGATACCAATGAACACTTAGATCGGGCAATTTTTGCTCAACAGTTCTCTTGGAATGGCGATTATCCTGTCTTTGGTGCTCCTCAAACGGGCGGTCCTGTTGCGGCTCCTTCCACTACTGGCGCACTTCCTACTGGTGTAGTTCCTGGGGTGTATCGGTTGGTGGCTCGCCACAGCGGACAAGTACTAGATGTGAGAGCTTGTTCAGGAGTAGATGGTGCTAAATTACAACAGTGGCCTTGGGTAGGCGGAAATTGTCAGCGCTTTAATATTCAACCGACCGATAATGGTTTCTTCAAAGTGACTTCTCAAATGGCCGGACAAGCGGTGGATGTGGAAGGCTGCTCGAGTACTGCTGGTGCCCTTGTACAACAGTGGCCATATTGGGGCGGTGATTGTCAGCAATGGATGATCGAACCGACCTCTGATGGCTACTATCGCTTCATTTCTCGTAAGTCTGGACAAGCATTGGAAGTAGGCGGTGCCTTTCAAAATAACGGAGCCAATGTCAATCAGTGGCCTTGGAACGGGGCTACTTGCCAACAGTGGAAATTGGAACCGGTGGCTGCTTATGCTAGAAAAGGAGAAGAAGAGGAAATGCTGACCCAAGAAACAAAGGCTTATCCGAACCCATTCACTGACCAGGTTTCGATACCGGTAACCTTAAG
>JAZKGK010000007.1:0-17147 GCA_040385915.1 Bacteroidota bacterium | reverse complement strand
CAGGATGACAACAGAGAAGAAGAAAGCACCTTTTTATCCTTAAGTTGACAGCATTGAGCGGCAGCTTTCCCCTGGGTGCGGCTAGTGTAGGAGGTTAGATTTTCAAAACAGACATGCCTTTTTGTATGTACTCATATCCATAGAGATAGCTTCACTATTCTATATGTCTGCCTACGAATATTACTGAAGCTAATTCTACTGATATGGTTTACCTATTGGCATTTGGCTATTCAGGTGGTAGCCGAGGCAAAGATATAATGGAGGGATTCAATCCAATGAGAGGAGGGAGGTCAATCGTTTCTCACTTCATTATTCAAATAAATTTTTGCTGCGGGCATTCTCCTGCCTTCTTTTCCCTCCCTGCCTTTGTGGCCAGCTATCCCAGCGCTTCCTCTATGCCAGACATCTTCCCCTTCAGCATAATAACCACCCAGGCCACTATTGCCAGGCAAGCCTCCTTTTCCGGGTTCACCGGCAAATCCAGCTTTCGAAAAAACTCGAATTAGATTAACTGCCCTTTCTGGTACATTAATAAACACGTTGGATGAAATACCGCCATGACCAGCTCTGCCACCATTGCCACCGCTACCGCCATTGCCGCCGTGTCCTGCTTTGCTGGGGCCTATCATGCCTTCAATCGTTTTTACTGCCTCAATACCATTGCCACCATTGCCGCCGCTACCACCATTGCCACCGCTACCGCCATTGCCGCCATCACCAGAAATTATGCCTATTACTACTGGTGCGCTTGTTTTAATGGATCGGATATTGAGTTCGGCTATTCTACACGCCCCACCATTTAAACCATCATCGCCATCTGAACCATCATCCCCATGGGTGCCGGGCTTACCATCCATCGTTTCCGGTTTGAAAGAAGGGTACAACACTTTTCCGAGAAAATTGGCGCCTAATACGGGTTCAATGCCATCTTCTCCTGGTAACCCATCTTTGCCTTTTATGCCTGATTCGCCATGGAATTTCCCTTTTCGGTTGCCAAACCCATGCGAAGTGCCTAAAATGCCTATGTCATACTCCTTTGTCGAAATCCCTGTTTTGATCAATTCCTGACAGGTAAATATCAAGGCATTGCCCCGAACAATAACCGAAGCATTTTCTTCTAAAATCAGCTTGTTAATATTAATGATGTTGTACATTTCTTCCCGCTCATCTACTCCCCACTCGTCGGGCTTGAGCGTAATATCCCAAACCTGCCCGGTGGAGACTGTTTTTTCAGGAATAGAAATGGTTCTTACATAAATGGGCAAATGATTTCGGTGTCCCCGGTAATCTTTTTCACCTTCTAAAGGATGGTTGGCAAATACATAGGCTTCGCCACGGTCGTGCATGCCTTGTGGTATTCGGCTTCGGTATTCTAAACCATCCAAAAAGGTTTCGCTTCTTTTTTTTCTTTCTTCAGGGGTGGCTTGCGAAAGGATTCTTCTGGCTTCGGCCATGGTTTCAATTCTGAAATAGGTTGCCTGGCTTTCTCCTTTACCCAAGCGTTCCAGATCCTGACCCGCATCCATAGCGATGGACAAGAATTCCTGCGGTTGTTCTTCGCTCCGTTTTAATGCCTTTCCTTCCATAGTTATCAGTTAAATTGAATCCAGTTTTGCGCCAAATCTGATGGATATACAGCACCCCTGCCAGCATAGGTTGTTCTGCCCAAGGCTGAAGCCAATGTCTGTCCTACACTACCAAACCGGCCAGGCAATGCACTAAAACAAATGGAAAGCTTGAGCGGTACAGCTGCTAATGCCGGGTGAACATTGGCATCTAAGTAGGGATGATAGTTGACCAGATACTGAGCAAAAAGTTTGGCTGACATCGGCTGAGTATACCCCTCGTTTGTATAGGGAAAAACAAAACGTCCTACGCCATGGATAGCCACCACGTCAGCAATTTCGGGGCCATTGGGACTCATTCGGAATATGGCATCTTCATGGCCATGGTCAGCGATGATATTTTGTCGGGTATTTGTATAGTCTGCATCACTTACAATGGTGAGTAACTTTTGATTATTATTTCCTATGTCAATATTTGGTCTAATTCTGTTAAAGTCATTGGCTCCCATTTCTACGGGCATCACGCCAAACCAGCCAAAATGGGCACCTGCGGCTATGAGTGCTCCTCCAGCGCCTGCAACAGCACCAATCGCTATGTTCATAGCCGTTTCCTTACTAAAAAAGGCTTGTCCGGTCATGGCGGATGTAACCCCAGCCGAGGCGGTTGCGCCCGCTATTGATCCCGTAAGCATAGAGGTTGATGTGCCTAGTCTCGTTACAAAATTAATATCAGCAGCTGTGTTTCTGCCCGCATTATAAGCCAGCTTCATCACGCCTTTGCCCGCTGCCCCGCCAACCCCGGCACCAACAAATCCACCGGCAAAACCCGATAAGGCATCAATGAGCGCTCGTTTTCCGGTAAACTTTTCTCCCGCTATTCCGGCGGTTGTGGCATCACCCGCAAGTGAGCCAACCGTACCTGCCACAGCCCCGACTGCCATAGAAGCGGCCAGTTCAGTGCCTAGTAGGATGGCTCCGGCTCCTCCGGTTGCTATCGTAACAATGGTACCCACCACGGCTCCAATGAGCATAGCCCACCAGGACGATTCGCCATTGGGATCAACCATATTGATGGGGTTGTTTCCTGCAAAAATGTAAGGGGAAGCATATTGTTGTTTGGGATCGGTGCTGTAAAAACGTTTGAGTATAGGATCGTACAAACGTGCGCCAGCATTGTAAAGCCCTGTCTCTGCATCCCATTCGTATCCGCCGAATAGGAATTGTAACAACTCCATATTAACATCCGCTGGATTTATTAATGCGCCAAAAGGTTCATATTGGTAGGCTGACGTAACCTTGCCAGTACTGTCGATCAATACCCTGGGAGACTTTAGGTGATCTTTCTGAATGGCATTCATTCCATCTGGGGTTGTCATCCCAAACATTCCAGTGGGGCCATATAAATAGTCTTTCATCAGGGTTACGCCCTTATTGATCTGCTTTTCGGTCAATACAGCACCAGACGAGTTCCTTGCATAATATTTAGTGGAGTCATTCACTTTTTTGGACACGCGGTTATTCTTCTGGTCATACACAAAATTGAGTGTGCCGTTGGTCGCTGTTTCAATGGAATTGGGTATGCCCGAATAAATGTCCCGCAGGATTTGGGTTATTCCTCTGGGGCTTGCCACGATGGTCGCACCATTGTTGTCTTTGGCAAAATCCTTGTCAGCGGTGCCATTCGTATTTATACTAAAATCTGTTCCTGCCTGGTAGACGTATTTTTCAGTATCCACCTGGAGGAAATTGCCATTGTCATCATACGTGACTGGGGTGGATAATCCCAAAGACCACTGGCACATGACTTGCCCGCCAAGTAAACATTGAGCCACTTTCACCTGGTATGTTTCACCATAACTGTATTTGTACGTAAGCTCCGAGGGTAGTTGGCTGCCTGCTGGCACGCTCAACTGTATCGTTTTAGACGCAACACTGCCATCAAAATAGCCGCTTCCTTCGTATCCATTGTTTATGTAAGTGAGGGTTTCGGTTAACTGCGGGCTTTGTGCTTTGGTGAGCCAGCCTTGCGAATTATAGCTGTAAGTGGTGGTAACTGGCGCAGCGGCAATCACCTTGTTTGTTTCGGTTAAAATCTGGTCGCCGCTGGTATAGGTCACCTCGATCAAGTCATTGAGGTTTCCATCTACAATTTTGGCCACGCGACCCACTTCATCTCGTATGTTCGTGAGCTTTATTCCAGTAGGGTACAAGACACTTTTGATATTGCCCTGGTTGTCATATTCGTTGTTGGTAACAAAGGTGACGTTATCTGATAGCAGCGTAACTTCAATTTGGGCCAGTTGTTGGCGGTTGTTAAAGCGCTGAATGGTACGTACTTCTACTTTGCCAGGGTTGCTTTTATTCATCACCTCAATCTGGGTGAGGTTTCCTAAGTCATGCAAAGTGGTGCCGTCGCCATTGTAATAATATTTGTTTTGTGGCATGGCAGCTTCGGACGTGCCCGGCCAGTTAGGGTTATTGTCTGCCTTATTTTGTAAATCATCCTGATTCCAGGTATATGGAAAATAGCCTTCTTCAATAATGCGATTTTCTGTATCGTATTTTTTGTATAAGACAAATCCTTTCCCCGCCTGTTCGGCATTTTGAGAGAACCGAACCAAGCCATCTACATTGTAGATAAAATACGTGCTTCCGGCATTGGGTTCAGTAAAGGAGGTCAGTTGCCCCCGCGTATTCATAAATGACAATCGTTGCCAGTCAGTTGGTTTAGAACCTTGGGGTGGATTGTAGTAGTTGGGCAAACGCTCAGTGGTGGTTTTTCCGGTGTTAGCATAACTTATCAGGCTGGCATTTTGTATGTTGCTTCCGTTTTTGAGGGAAGTGGTATTGTTGATTTGACTACCAAATTTATCACGCAGAGCATAGCCAACATTACCGTTTTGGTCTTGACGGCTTGTTTTGAAGTATTGACTTGCAGGCAGACCCGACTCGGCATTGGTATTGCTGGCATACGTGTATTGGACTGTAGGTGAATTTTGATTACCAGTAATAGCGAAGTCTTTTCCCGGAGCGCCTATTTCTATTGTTCTGCCAAGGGGCGAACTTTCAAATACCTTTCGACTGTATGGATAGCCTTCGTCTTCGGGAAGTTTGTCGGCAATAGCGCCTTTCATGATGCCTGTTTCCCAATCAATGGCAGTAACGGCGTCGGCTCTGTAGGCCAATAAAGCGGTCGTAACCGCATCAAGCGTGGCAGGCATGGTGGTGATGGCTGGCTGTAAGGCCGCATCGTACACTGTTTGGGTTACCGTTACTTTATTGCCTTCCAATGATTGCCCTTGCAAGTCTTTTCCTGCACCATCCAGGTACTTGACGGCCACCTGCGGACTGAGTCCGATAAAGAAATTAGTAAAGCGAACTTTGTTAGAAGTAAATAAACCAAAAGTCCCTGAGAGCATTTTCGAAGGCAAATAGCTGAAGGCTAGTCGACTATCTACAAAGAAAAACACTCCCGCCTGGCTCAACACTAACACCCAATCTTCCTCCGGCTTTTGACTTTCGAAGGTACAGTCCAGGGTTTTATTATTCTTCCGGTCTAATAGCTGCCATTTGCGTGTATTGGGTAACCATTGCAGGGTCAGATCAGTACCTACTGTTAATCCTACATTTTTATTAATCGACTCATCGGCTGTGAAGCCCACATGCAAGGCGTAGTTTTCGACGAATGAAGGATTAGACAATTGGATGGCTCCCGCTGTACTGGCATTATAAATCAAATATCCCTGCTGACTGATCCAATTGGCTGGATTAGAGGTAGACCAATTGTCTGTGTAAACTCCGTTGTTGTAAAACCTGTCTAGCAGCGTGTCGCCCATAGGCTGGAAATTGACCAAACTGTTCGGCTCTGCTTGGTTAAAAATTCCGTTTACCTGCCTTGATAGGAAAGGAGCAACCATTCTCACTAATGCTTCCGAATGGTCGGTTTGCCCTATTATTCGGCCTAAAGAATCATACCTGCGTCGAAGTGCTTCATTATAGGGCCCCAGTTCTTCGGTTACATGATAATAAATGCTTTCATAAACGCTTACATTAAAGGGGTTTTCAAAAGGCGCAAAACCAACATTGTCGTAGAATACCTGGGTATTTCCCTTGTTAAAAGGGCTGATTTTAACCGTCAGATTATTGCCAGATACGTCTGCAAAATTGATGGACTGAAAATAGAACTGCCATTGATCGGCTGCCTCCAGAACGATGGTTATTTCCTTCGACAAGGCATTTCCATTATACAGCGCTATATTCCAACCGGCGGGTTGATTGGTATTGTAATTGGCAGCGGGCTTTGCCCAGAAAGTAAAGAGGTATGCCCTGCCTTGGTTGGCTGGTTTTAGTACCAGGGCTTGTCCCTCTTTTCCAGGCACTATACTTAGGCATTGCGTACCAGAATAGGAGATGGTATTAACGATCGGCGTATTTGAATCAAGGCTCCAAGCACCTGGATTCTCATAGGCTTCAAACCCATAATAATACGCTTCCTGGCCTTGAATACTGGCATTGCTAAATGAGGCAATCAGGGCACTTTCATCTTGGTTATACAGTTCAGTTTGTGTTTTCCCCATGGGCGCTTGCTTTTCAAGAACCAATCCATGCGGAGATCTGATGGTAATACTGGATGTCTTGAGCCAGTCGGCTGGGTAACCCGTTCCCGAAGACCATTTTGCAAAATCAAAATCACTCAATCCATTTCCACCCAGCCATATATACGTTTCAAATATGTCAGGAAGTAACAAAACATTGGCGCTTGGTAGCGGAACAGCATACGCCTTGACCGTAGTTGCCGAACAAGAAATGACTATTTCACCCTGGTTGTTTACATTGACTATCGCCTTTGATTGTACAATGAAGGACAGGTTATTTAGATACCAAAGCGAAGGATAGTCTTCAAAACCGTAGATGGATTTCTTGTTGTGCACCTCTAATTCTCCCAAGGCATTATAGGCTGACAATTGCTGGCTGCACACATTTCCTGAGGCAGGATTGTATTGGTAGGTGGTTCTGTTTTCAACGCCATCTTGTACCTGGGTTGACTGCGTAACTTGTACAATGGCTCCAAAGATCGGCGTGTCGGCATTGGTTCCCGGATTGCTGGCAACAGAAGTAATAATCTGAAAATCGGTTTGACTGGACGAAACAAGCTTGCCCGAGGCATCATAAATGCTGGTGATATACAACGTTCCATCCAAAAAGCTGGAAGTAGTTAAATTTCCAGTATTGAAGTCTGTCCCATTCAGGCTATTAAAGAAAGTATAAACGCTACAGCCATTGATTTTTGGATCGTTCTTGGAGACGGTTGTTTGGTAAAATTTGGCTATCGCTCCCTGGTAATCACATACGGCGCTATTCACATCAAAATCATACAAAGTTTCAACCGTTTGAAAGCCATCAAATATGGATACCTGGGTTGCCGGATAACTGATAATGGGGCTCTCTATCGCTTGCCCGATAAAACGATATAAGGTTATGGAAGAGGCCTCGTTGAAATCTTTATCCAGGGGCAAATAGGTCAGGAATGAATTTAAGCCACCGGGCATTTTTCCGTTGGCATCAGAAACAAAACTTCCATCACTGTTTACCAGGCTAAAATACCGCTCATTCAATTGCGCAAAAGCGTCTACTACGCCATTGGTCATGGTTAACACCTCAGTTCCTAGAATGGTCTTATGGTCGGTCCCTTTGAGCAAATAGACCATGTAATTAGGTCCCTGATTGATGAGAGTGGTTGTGTCGGTGCCTAGCGGAATACTGTATACTGGATTTTTCAGGGAGTCGACCCAATTCGTTGAGGTTCCTCTTTCATACACATCTATGTTCCAGGTGAGGTAATCGTAGCTGCTGGAAGGGAAATACTCCGTAAACCTGTCGCCTACCGGTTGCGAATCAAATAGGGTAATTGCTTGCTCTTGCCATTGAACTGTTTGGGTATTAGGATCAAATACTTGTGCCATACCCAGGACCCTATTCTCTGAGTTTTCGGTTTTAATTACAAAATCAGCTCCAACAGTAAACCAGAATAGGGTGTTGTCCAGCACTTGCATTTGTAGGGCAAGGTTGTTATTTGCCAGCCATTGCTCCCCGTTGTATCTCATCAGATTAGGTCCGCTTGAAAGCAAGCCTAGCGGGGTACAATTAGCCACATAAGGAATGGTTACCGAACCACTAGGACTGCTCTTTTGGAGGGAGAATGTTTTCGTAACGGGCTCCTTCATCTTGTAATTGTCAGCATTGGTAGCGCCCCATTGATAAATGGATATGCTATAGCTTAAGGTAGACAAAGAACTGTCGGTAACATAGGTGGCTGTCATGGCCCAAGGGAGGGGCGTCCAACTGAAATTAGCGTCCAAGTTATTTTGATCAATAGCAATTTCAGACGCCTTCCTGGTATCACCCATATGCCATTGACACAAGTCATCGATATAATAAAGCGTAAGGTCATTGTTTTTTTGACCGGGTGCGCCTAAGGTATCGTAAGACAAAAACATGAATATATTATTGATGCCCGACATAAAGAGCATTGTGCTTCCCGGTGTAGCAGGTGGCGTATATCCTAAAAGCGCTGCTTCGTTCCATTGCCCGGCCAAGGCATCCCAGGTATAGGTGTTGACTTTTGAATTAATTAGGTCAGCGATAGCAAAGTAGTTTTCACCTCCTGTAACCTGGCAATCGGTTGAAAATACTACGATGGGGTTTGCGGTATATTCTAGCCAACTACCCAGAATCCTGGAATTCTTACGGAAAGCTCTGGCGGTATAGTTCTGTCCATTGGCATTTTTATAGTATAAGACCAGGGAATCCCTTTGTATGTCACAACTGAAAGTATCCAGGTCTATGAAATCATTGATGATATTGATGTCAGGTACCCATTTTTGCCATCGGCCTATCCAGGTGTAAATAGAGAAATCCAGTCTTCCCTGACTATACCACGTCACTACAGAAAAGTCTTCGCCAAACCATACCCGTGGTGTACTTCCAGGAACAGGATTGTCTATTTTGAGATTTCTGGAACAATTCACCAACTCCTTTTTAGAATACGCATACGTGGTAGTGCTGCCTTCTACATAGGTAATGCTTTTCAAAGCCCCAGGGTGGACACTGGTTGCATCATAGTAGAGCAAATCTATATTGGGAAAAGAATGGCCTGTACCCAGCTTTTTGGCTACGGTTATCAACGTTCGCTTAAAAGTATCTCCATATAAATCACTATTGTTAGGCGGGACTGAGGTATAGCGCTCTAATGTATAGGCGAAGTTCAATTCATAAAGCAGGTCTTCTTTTTCGTTGAAGACTTGGATTTCATCCAAGTACCTGGTTTGGTAGTAAGATTGAAAGGCATCAGGATCGTTGTTCGGTATGGGCTTGTTCGGATCGGCATACTCCCGCGGACTTTGTGGAGAGGAAGTGTCGTAGGTCTTTTCTTTATAAGTAAACACAACGGTACGGCCAAAAACATCGGTAATCTTCTTTAGGTAGCTTGCTTTGGTATACGGAAGTCCATCTACACCAACCGGTTGAGTCACCTGGTCGTATTCAAAAGTTACCTGATCGTTCCAAATGGTCCGCGAAGAAGCAAAGTTCCAGGCTCTGGCAAATTGCGATTGAATGCGAATCGTTGGATCGGAAGAACTGTGCGTAACAATACTAGCGCCTTGCCAGTTACCCATACAGATTCCCCACTGAATCGCTTGATGGCTGGAAGATTTGATTTGATTGGTAACAGTTACATTTCCTCCAAAAACGTTGGTCATTCCATTCGTATAGGTAATTTCCCATCGTTCAAACGTTGCATAGTATCGTATTCTGGAGTAATCGTACCCTTGCAATTCATAGGAATTACCTCCATCATACACCTGGATATCACTTCCTATCAGTTCCAGTTTTAAAACAAACTCGTTCACTGGGTCTGTTATCTCCCAACTAGAGCCTTGTACGGCTACCGCTATGTTAGCAGTAGCATCAATCCGCAGCCCTTCACTTAGAAGGGCCGCGAACAAGGCTGGGCTAAAATTTTGGCTATTCAGATCTCCTATATAACTCTTATTCAAAACACCCCGTAACCACAACTTGGTGTTGCGATACAAAAGGCTTCTGATTTCGTTATGCACAAAGAAGTACGTATTGTATTGATTTCCAGTTCCATTCGTTTCTACCTCTATTCTATCAGTAGGTAATTCCCAGCCCAAACCCAAAATGGAAGTAGGAGCAGAGAGGTTTCTGGTTTGTACCTGCTTATCGACATTACTTCGGTATAGTGCTGAAACCTGCAAATCCAAACCATTCCGCCCTGTCAGGGATACCAGAGGGATATAAAAGTTTACATCGCCCCTAAAAAGATTGACAGAATTGTCTATTCCTTTACTGTCAGTACTAAACTGAAAGGGCTGTATTTGCGGGATCTCGAGGATATCTGAATTAGCCATAGTTTTAAATTGATTCGTTAACGTAAATGGTTCCTGGGGCACCTGTTTGAGTACCTGCCTTCCCGTTGTTGCCGGTATTGCCAGCAGAACCTGGCTTTCCTGTAGAACCTTTACTTCCAATGGGACATCCTGAAGCGCCTCCTGCTGAACCGCCACTTCCACCTTTACCAGGATCACCACCGGGGCCTCCCAATCCTCCGTTGCCTGGGTTAGCCACAGAAGATAATTTAACTATTTTGCTTGCCTGACCTTTGGGAACGGTGACATAGACATCATTTCCTTTGGTTGCATCGCCGCCAATGCCACCATCGCCTCCGCTTAATCCATTGCCGCCATTACCACCATTACCGCCATTGGTATGCTCACAGGCGCAAGTGGCTCCATTGCCACCATTGCCGCCATTTCCTCCGTTACCCCCTTTTCCGCCTTGTCCCCCTTGTCCGCCATCCCCTGAACGCGTGTAAATGACAAATTGATTGGCACTTCCTCCGATGCCTCCAGAGCCTATTTTTATGGTGGCTGTTAATGAGGGAAAACCATAGTTGCCAGTCAATCCCTGGCTGCCGGTTCCTCCATTTCCTCCGTCTGTTCCAGGCTGCCCATCGTCACCTGCAATACCGCCACCCGAACTACATGTGCCACCAGCACCCGAAGGTCCGACTCCGCCATTTACGCCATGATCTGCCTGAGAGGGGGTAGTTCCCGTAACACCAAAAATTCCCAAATCATAATTTGTTCCCGGCGTGTTCCCTACGTTTCGGATAAGTGTTTGTACAGACATATTAAGTACTGTATTGGCAATCTTGATTGACGAACCCGCTTCCATTGTCAGGGTTCCTAAGTTGATGACAACGGGAGTAGTAGATGTACCAAGATCCCATCCTTCCCCTGGAGCAAGCGTTTTATCAAGTAAAGAAATCGTTCTTACCTCCATTGGGAAACTACTCTTTAACTGTTCATGGTCTTTGTCTGTCAAAGTACAGTTGTAGAAGACATAGTCATGGGCTTTTTCTACAATTGTCAGGGGTGTTTTTTTGCTACTGCTCATGGGATTTGAAGAACTAACCGTAGCTGATGTGCCATCATTAAGCAATGATTTTAACTTGCTGATGTTATCGACCTTAATTATCTGGTCAATTCCTTGTCCGTCTTTGAGTTTTTGGATGTCATGTCCTAACTCGGTTGCTTTTTTTAAAAAATTTTCCATTTTGTTGATTTTAAATATTCCTACTCTTAAGGTTTTTCGGTTACTCCCCGTTTATTAAAGTGGGTTCTGGCCTCCACTTTTATCGGAAAAATGATCGTTGAAATGTTCGGTAATGGTGTTTTGAAGGGTTCGTTTAGCCGCAATTCCTCTGGTGGTAGTACATACTGGTTTATCGCAGTGATTTACTCACTGGCATCTAGGATTCCCATTTGTTGTACTAATAGTTGACGTGATGCGGTCGTTCAATGGCGGGATGTCTTTCCCGTAGGCTAGTTAAAGCAATATTTGGATGGGTAATACTTGGATAGGTAGTAAGTTATAAAATAGCACACTGTTGGTTAATTCCTTAACTGGAATAGCCATTGCAGTAAACCCGATGATTTCTTTGCTGTGCTAATAATAATGAGTGAAAGGTAAGAAGCATAGAATCTAAGCACAATACTGATTTTTCAGTATTCTTCATTTCTCCTTACTAATGCGAATCAAGGCCGGGCCGCCAGAGCAGTTGAACTATCAAAACGTCCATACTACAGGAGGTCTCTGGAGGAAATAACCAGCAGTGGAAACTGAAATTTCTAAGCTCGACCTGAGAAGGCAAATGGGACGTTAAACAATCACTTCATCTGGCAAAGGATGGTTATTAAAAAAGTCTTTAGCCGCCGCTTCCCCTTGGGCTAGCATATCCTTCATTTTCACCGGATCAAAATCCAGTCCACCCGGCCCTCCATCGAGCGTTTTGATCGGGCGGATAATGTTTAAATTGATGGGCACTTTGCCTTGGAACAAGTTGTCGTTTGAGTCAAATAGCGCGTCTACTTCCTGCGGGCTTAATCCGGTTGCCTCTGCTACGCGGGTCTTAACATGGGCCAGGTAAGTGAGTGTGCGATTGTACCAAAGCGGAAATTTGATGTCATTGGTGCTGATATCCAGGCTAAACAAATCAATGGTACGAAGCAGGATGTCCAGCACCGAATCATACTTTTTGGTGAGAGGCTGAGACTCCGCCGGTGACAAGGTAATGGCGTAAATGTGCGTAGCCCCATTTTCTATAGCCAACTGAATGGGCGTTAATTCCTGTACTCCGCCGTCCACGTATTGCTTCCCAGAGTCTTTAGGGATTTCGATGGGCTGCATAAAGACCGGCTGCTCTGCCGAAGCCAATACCGCCCGCACAAAAATGTCATGGCTAGGGATAGTAATGACATCATACTCGGGCTGTTCGATCAGAGGTGCCTCCAGGGTAGAGAAGTACGTGAGCCGGCCGCTTTGTAAAGAAACAGTCGTTAAGAAAACGGGCTTCCTGGTTTCGATAAGCTGGTTGTAGCGCTCAGCCGTATACGTGTTTTGGATCAGATTCGCCAAGGGTTTGGCATCGAACAGCGAATTGTTCTGCGCGAATCTTTTGATCACGTTGCCCGTCAGAATGATGTCTTCCGTTTTCTTGGTCGTATAAATCGTTTCCAGCAGATCGAGCTCCCCGAGGGCAACTAAAGGCACAATGAGCGAACCGGTGCTGGTTCCGCAAAACAAATCGAATCGGATCGGGGTGTTTTTTAAGATGTATTTGATTACTCCTACGGCAAAGGCTCCTTTAGATCCGCCGCCACTAACTACCAAGGCTGTTCTCATGAATATGTGTATTTAATGGCTGATAATCAACGCAAAGGGTCATTGGAGGCGTCCGAATCTTCCCATAAGATATGGAGGTTGAAACCGAGGGAGACTTGTAGCCAAAACTCGTGGTGTTCGTATTCGTGGTAGGCACGCAGGGAGAAAAGCCCCAGTTGTCCTACTTCCAGCGCGAGCCCTCCTCCGTAAAGCCGTATATCGTGGGTGGCCCACAGGTGTTCGCCGAATACTTGTAGGTTGTACACGGTGCTTTTCATCAGTTTAGGCCCATCGGTTAATTTCAAGGCCAGTCGAGGGCCAGCCATCCCTTCGCCCATTCGGTTGGTATACAGGCCCCCCAGTGTAGCACCAACCCGCAACCTATTGCCTGGCAGTGTGTACATCGGCTCTAGTTGCACAGATCCCACGTAAAGATCAGTATGTAAAGCTGATACCGTCCGAAGGCCTTGCCCCAGCTCAATAGGTAATACCCAACCTTTGGGGAATTCCTGCGCTTGAAGGGTGTGTTGTGTCAGCAGCAATAGTAGACAGAGGGCGATGCGAGGGCTCATACAGATAATTTTATAGGGATAGAAAAATTAGGATTTGTGAAGTATTATCTTGGAATGAAGCAAACCGGGAGCGAATATATTCTGAAAGTTTAAGTAAAGCGTAATAAAAGTATTATTCACAAGGGAAATAATCAATACTGATTTTTAGGTATTTTTCAATGTTTTCGCCTACCTTGGCTGACTCATTCTATCGAAAATATTTTAAGAAATGAAACAGACATCGGTAACGAATAGGATAGAGGCAGAAGCCGCCATCGCAAGTCTTCACCGCCGCATACGGCTGCTGCTTATTTTGTTTACTATAGGGCTGGCTATCAGTGGTATTACTGCTTTCCCACTGGTGACGGAATTGAACCTGCTCAACCGCCTTTTAGGTCCAGGGACGATGGCAGCGACTCAGTGGCCAGACCTCTCGCAGTGGGTTAGTCACGTACACCAGGGACTGACCGAAATGGATGCGAAATATCCATTTATTTTTTATGGGACTGATTGGCTCGCTTTTGCTCACCTGGTCATTGCAGTCGCTTTCTGGGGGCCGATCAAAGATGCCGTGAAAAATGTATGGGTGATTGAATTCGGCATGATCGCCTGCCTGATGATTATTCCTCTGGCCCTTATTTGCGGTTCCATCCGGGGCATTCCCTTCTATTGGCGCTTAATCGATTGCTCGTTTTGCATCGGTGGCCTTATTCCGCTGGGCTTGGCGCGAAAATATGTGCAGCAGGTTATTGAACTGCAAAAGAAAGCCTAATGTCGGTATAGAGCACGGTTTGCAACGGTAAACAAGGCTGCCGTACCAATTTTTTAGCCTATGTTACTTTTTTGTAAATAGCCACCAATATGTATCTAATGGACAACCAAAAGCTATACCTCACACTGTTGCTTTTTATTAAAGAAGGCGAGGAAGCCAATTTTCAGGCGTACGAAGCTCAAGTATTGCCCTTGCTTAGCCAATATAATGGGCAATTGGTTTACCGCGTTAGGCCAACCGCCGATAATTTTATCCAGCCAGCGGAGGAACTGCCCTATGAAATTCACCTGGTTTCATTCGATAGCCGACAGGATTTTGACAACTACAAGCAGGACGAAGAAAGAAAGAAGCACGCGCCTCTTTTTCAGCAATCAATTCAGAAAGTACTGTTGATTGAAGGTTTTGCGTTGTAAGGGAAACAAGTCAGTTTGGTGCTGGCGGATATTCATTTCACCCCTTTAATCCAACTAATGCAACCATGAGAAAGGTATTCGTAAGCATTTGTTTTCTACTCGGCGTAGGTCTAAGCGCTGATTGGAGTTTTTCCCATGGCCAAAGGCGTCGTCTGCTCCATTCACCTCGATCATCCCCATCAAACCATTGTGATAAAACGCCAGTTGAAAGACGGTCAGGTTATTTTTACTTCTTATAAACACCTGCAAGTCATCTATGTAAAAACGGGTATGCAGGTAGACCAATCCACCAAACTCGCCCGCTTGTATACCCGACAGGAAGCCAAGAAACTAGGTGGCAATTACGACCATCTGCACCTGGAAATCAGGAAGTCATTCGATGATTATGGTTGTGGAAGCTGGTTCACGATAACCAAATCCCAACTGGATACCTATTTTTACGAGCCAATAACGTTTATCAAAACCTATGTGAAGAAGTGAATGGTGGCTCGGTTGAATAAAACGGGCATATATACGAGTTGACATGGCACGGTGGTGCCCCAAAAGGCCTTCCTGCTGAGGCACTGTCCTGGGAGGAAGGCCTTTGGATGTTTTTCTTACCAATAGAAATGGGTGTTCTTACTTTCTAATCATCTTCTAATAACATTCTAATTAGCCTTTAATCCCTTGCTTTCGCTAGCGCCTTACCTTTGTTGCATTCCTGAAGCGCTACTCGGAGATGATCGAAAACAGAATCAGTTCTTTTGGTAGTTTTTTGTGTTGCGGTTCGGAAAGTTCTATTTATCACCAATTAATCATTCAATCAATTCTATGAAAACATTAACTAAAGAAATACAAGATGCCATCACTCCTTCCATGGCTTTAGAACTATTGATAGAAGGAAACAAAAGGTTTGTAAATAACTTGAAGGTGAACCGAAACCTTTTACAGCAAGCCAATGAGACCTCTGACGGGCAACATCCTTTCGCAGTAATTCTTAGTTGTATTGACAGTCGAACCTCTGCCGAACTGATTTTTGATCAAGGATTGGGAGATGTTTTTAGTGTTCGTATTGCTGGTAACATTATCAATGAAGATATTCTAGGGAGTATGGAATTTGGCTGTAAGGTGGCTGGCGCTAAAATCATTGTCGTGCTGGGGCACACCAAATGTGGAGCAATAAAAGGTGCTTGCGATCATGTAGAAATGGGCCACCTGACTGCCTTGCTTACTAAAATAAAACCTGCGGTTGATGAAGAGTTGACTACCAAAGAAAATCGCAATTCCAGTAATGGAATATTTGTGGAAAAAGTAGCGGCTCTCAATGTAAAGCGCACGGTACAATCCATTATGGAACGTAGTCCCATTCTAAACGGAATGATTAAAGAGGGACAAATCGGAATCGTAGGAGGCATGCACGATATTGCAACGGGGTTGGTGGAATTTTATCCTAGAACTATGATTAATAGCCCCAACGGGGTAAATGAAACCCCGCAAAGGGTATCCATGTAGGGAAGATAAAAACGTATAGCTATCTCTTTTGCATACAATAGAGTTGCATTACCTACGATAGCCACCATGGCTTTTATGTTCCCATTTTACTGAATAGAAAGGCTGATGAAAAAGAGCCAAAAGGTGAATCCAAATTCCATTAAATCCGTAGTTGAGTTTGATGGATAAGCCGAAGCAGCATATCCCTGACTTCTGCGTCCACACCTTATTTCTCATCAATTTCAAAACAGGAAATCATGAACAACGATCTCAATCAGAAATCTGGTCAGGAGAATCCGGCTAGTAATGGAAAAGGAGCACAAAACACCCTCACCACTCGGCAAGGGCATCCCGTAACCGACAATCAAAACGTTCGTACAGTTGGCAATCGGGGGCCAATCACGATGGAGAACTACCATTTTCTGGAAAAGATGTCTCATTTTGACCGGGAGCGCATTCCAGAGCGGGTGGTTCATGCCAGGGGTACGGGCGCGCATGGGTACTTTGAAACATATGGAACCGTAGGCACTGAACCTATTTCCACCTACACCCGAGCCAAGCTTTTCCAACAAAAAGGCAAGCAAACACCGCTGTTTGTCCGTTTTTCCACCGTTATTCACGGCGGGCATTCGCCCGAAACCTTGCGTGATCCCCGTGGTTTTGCCGTGAAGTTTTATACCGAAGATGGCAACTGGGATTTGGTTGGCAATAACCTGAAAGTGTTCTTCATTCGGGATGCCATGAAATTCCCTGACCTGGTACACGCGTTTAAACCCGATCCGGTGACCAATCGCCAGGATGGGGAGCGAATTTTTGATTTTATCAGCCATACGCCCGAAGCGATGCAGATGATTACCTTCCTGTTTTCGCCCTGGGGCATACCGGCCAATTACCGGCAAATGCAAGGATCGGGTGTGAATACCTACAAATGGGTAAACAAGGAGGGACATGCTGTGTTGGTGAAATACCACTGGGAACCGAAGCAGGGAATTAGAAACCTAACCCAGCAACAAGCGGAGGAAATCCAGGGAAAAAACTTTAACCACGCGACCCAAGACTTGTATGATGCCATTGAAAAGGGCGAGTATCCCGAATGGGAACTTTGTGTGCAGATTATGAGCGATGGCGA
>JAZKGK010000006.1:21179-41278 GCA_040385915.1 Bacteroidota bacterium | reverse complement strand
GGCTCCTTATCTTAACCGTAAACAGTGCTACCAGGAAGGCTTCGCTTTAAGCGAAGCCTTCCTTTTTTTAAGCGGGCCATTTGAATGAATAATTTGAATCTATGTAAATGCGAAGGATAGTAGAAGTTTTTGATAAGATAGTGGTAGAATAAATGTATCTAATACAAGTATATTTGAAGTTGTTTTACCAAAAAGACCTTTTACTTTTTAAAAGATTAGGTCTCCTAACTCATCTTCAACGAACTATGAAAAGATTTTTCCTCTTCCTACTAGGGCAGCACTCCGGCCTTTTCCAGCGTGTGTGTGTGACTGCCAACGTCTTCCTTTCCTATTCTACGACTGGTTCTCTTCCAGTAAAACCTTAGTACTGCTTTTTCTCAGGCTGTATATATAGGTAATTCCTTGTCCAAGCATTTGCCAAGTTCATTTATATTTCTCAACAACAAACGTTTATTTACTCTTCCTATGAAAACAAGATTATTACTCCTGGCCTTTGTCATGGCCTTTTCACTCAAGCTGACTAATCCATTGTACGCGCAATGGACGGTAACCACACAGTTGGACCTGCATATTCCAACCCCCGATCAGATAGAAATGGGAGATGAATATCCCCGTATCATTCAACTGAAAAATGGCGAACTGCTGGCTAGCTTCGAATGGATGAGGCCCAATGGCCAAGCACCCCGTTTCCTCTTTTACAGAAGTACGGATGGTGGTAAAACATGGGCATTTGATAATGATTTAAGAGATGCCCTCGGACATCCGGTGGAACACATGTGGCAGCCGGAATTGTACGAACTGCCAGTCCAATCGGGCAACTTGCCCGCCGGAACACTGCTGTTTGCCGGCAATGTACGAGACAGAGGCACCTCTCATATTGCCTTATGGAAAAGCAATGACAACGGGCATACCTGGCAGTATTTGAGCCAATTGGTGCATGGCCGTTTGTGGGAACCCAACCTGATTGTGAGCCCTACTGGCCAACTGATTTGCTATATCTCTGATGAGGGAGATCCTTCTCACTCGCAAAAATTAATCTACATGGTTTCCAACGACGGCGGACGGAGCTGGGGCCCTATTATCAATTTCGTGACGAGCCCGGAATGGAAGCATCGCCCTGGCATGGCTCGGACAGTACGCATGGGCAATGGAAAATACATCGTGGTGTATGAAGGGATCGACGTAGATCCGGCCAACAGCATCCATTTTAAGCTTTCTGATGATGGACTGAATTGGGGAACGGTTAATTCGATGGGGACTTCTATTCGCAGTACAGATGGCCAGATTCCCGGAGGAGCTCCTTCTGTCACCTGGACGCCGGAAGGTGGGCCAAATGGTACTGTCATTGTTACCTCCTGTGGCCAGTTGCCTTATTCTGGTAGAGGCTCGGATAACTTCGTCAATTATAATTATGGTGTCGGTCCTTGGTATCGGGTTCAGCAGCCTTTGGCCTATCGTTTCGTGTATCGTCCAGGCTATAGCCGAAGCGTGGCCGTTGCCAACCAAGGAAAATCCATTCTGCATATCAATTGCCTGGATTTTGGCTCTCCTGGACGGGATGGCGGTTCTGGGCCGGACTTTACTCGTTGTAAAATATCGTTTGCCTCTACCCCCGCCACGCTTGAGCGTGGCCTCCAATACAAGTTGGTGAACCGCAGCAGTTGGTTAACCTTAGGATTGACGGGATACGGCACGGCTGATGGCACCAAAGCCAATCAGTTTACTGATACCTACGATGATATGCAGCATTGGCGCATAGACGATGCCGGAGGAGGATTTATTAAATTGGTCAATATCCTAGCCAATAAAGCATTGACGGCTTCTGGAAATAATAATGATGTCATCATCACGGGGGGAGCCAATGATGCCCAACTCTGGCAACTCATCAGCGATAGCAACAACGAAGCAGGCTTTTACCGGCTAAAAAATAAGGCCACGGGCAAATTCCTGGAAGTACCCAGCGGGTCGAATGTCTCTAATATTCCGGTGGGCCAATGGGCCGATCTACCTGGGGCTGCTCAGGACTGGAACATTCAATACGTGAATGGATACGCTGGCTTAGATTCTAAGGTGATCGTGCCAAAATCTCCTTTTCCTGGTCCTACGGCTACGGCTATTCCTGGGGTAGTAGAAGCCGAAAACTTTGATAATGGCGGCGAAGGCGTTTCTTACCACGATACCACGCCCGCCAACCTGATCGGGCCATTCCGTAGCAACACCGGAGTAGATACCGAACCGTGTACTGAAGGCGGTAACAACATCGCTTTCTCCGACAATGGCGAATGGCTGGAATATACCGTCAACGTGGCTGCAACCCGAGCGTATACCTTCGATGCCCGCGTAGCTTCGCCTACTGGCGGTAGTTTCCATGTTGACTTTGATGGTGTCAATGTCACCGGCGCTTTAGCCGTGCCTAATACCACTGGTTGGCAGACCTGGCAGAATGTGAGCAAAACGGTGAACCTGACTGCTGGTCAGCATATCATGCGCTTTGTGATTGATGCCAAGGAGTTTAATATCAATAAATTTACCTTCACTGCCCAAGGTATTCCTACCATACAAACGCCCTTCCCTGGCCCTAATGTCACCGCTATTCCTGGTATAGTAGAAGCGGAGAATTTCGATAACGGTGGCGAAAACATGGCTTACCACGATTCGGAAGAAGCCAATCAGGGTGGGGTTGGGTCACGCTTAGGTCCGGATGTGTTCACTTGCGTTAGCTCCGAAGGCACCAATGCCCTAGGCTGGATTAACAATGGCGAATGGGTAGAATACACGGTGAATGCGGCTACGGCGGGCAGCTACACTATTAACGCTCGCGTTGCCTCCGTGTTCAATACCGGCGTTTTTCACCTGGAATGGGATGGAGTCAACATCAGTAATGCGATTGCCGTGCCTAACACGGGTGACTGGCAAGTTTGGCAAAGTGTAACCAAGATGGTGACGCTGACCGCTGGTCTACACATCTTGCGCGTAGTTGCCGATGCGGGTAATTTCAACCTAAACAAAATCACCTTCTCGACTGGTGGTGTTAACAATGATCCCTTTCCTATTTCGGGCAGTGTGTATCGCTTGGTGAATCGCCAATCGGGCAAGGTGCTGGATGTGAACGAGTGCGCGTTGACCAATGGCATGAAGGTGCAACAGTGGACTTGGTTAGGTGGCAATTGCCAGCGCTGGAAGTTCACCGCCACCGACAATGGTTATTTCAAAATCACGGCTCAACACTCCAATCAAGCCCTGGAAATCGGTTCTGCTTTGGCTACCGACGGTGCCAAAGCCAACCAGTGGCCCAGCAACGACTGTGCTTGCCAACAGTGGAAAGTGGAAGCCACCAGTGGAGGCTTCTACAAACTGACGGCTCGCCATTCTACGCAAGTGCTGGAAGTAGGCAATGCCCTGATGAACGACGGCGCACAAGTGAACCAATTCCCCTGGAACACATCTGCCTGTCAGCAATGGGCCATTGAGCCAATCGCTGCTCTTGCCCGTCAAGGCGTAGAAGAAGTCGCTGCGGCTACTTCACTGAAACTGTCGCCTAACCCGGCTAGTGATCAAGTAAACTTGGAATGGGACAACACAGGCTCGGAAGCTGTCAGCATTATTATCGTGGATATGAAAGGGGCGGTTGTTTACTCTTCAGCAGCCAAAACCGGCAATTCGATGCAGCTTAATACAGGCCATTTCCAGTCTGGTATTTATGCTGTACATCTGAAAGGCAATCGGATCAATGCTACGCAAAAACTTATGATCAATCGCTAGTTGATCTCAACCGTAACCAGTGCTACCAGGAAGGCTTCGCTCTAAGCGAAGCCTTCCTTTTTTTGTACCAAATTTTTTTGAATGTGTATGGTGTTTGCAATCAATGATTTAATTTAAAGAGAGGATAGTATAAGTTTTTGATAAGATACTGGTAGAATAAGCAGATAAAATAAGATTATTTTGATCTGATAAAAGGGTCTAAGGCTTTTTTCAAAAGATTCCCTACTCATCTTCAACAAACTATGAAAAGAACTTTTCTCTCCCTACTAGGGCAGCACTACGGCTATTTCCAGCGTGTTTTTTTTTACTGCAAGCACCTTCCTTTCTTATTTGTATCGGCGCCTCTTCACCCGTGTCGTTTGACCAATAGTGCCTAGTACGCTGTCACCTGAATCATTGGAGACGCTAGTGGTGCCACGACTCTAGCGAGGACTCTAGCGAAGACTCTAGCGAGGACGGTTATAGTCGTGGCACCACTGTAACAACTAAGGTGACAAAACACTGATCTCTTTTTCTCAACCCTTGCAATTCAGTCATTTGCCCAGCTCAAAGTAAAAGCCGAAAGCGGCTCTTTCCCAGGATAAATGGTTTCTACCTGTCCTGCCTTTTTAGTAGGCTATGAAATACACGCTTGTATTCGCAGGCTTAATTATCACTTAAACCAAATTTTCTTTAATTAAACACTTTTATGCAAACACCTAAAATTCTATTATCCTCGCTCTTTGCTATGTTATTTCTGACGGGAGTTGCCTGGGCGCAACCTTCGATTCAGATTACGACACCCTCGCAGGTGGCCACCAACACGTATGTTCGCGTAGAGGGCACCGCTAGTGGGGTGACCAAACCGATGTGGTATGAAGTATTCCAGGGAACGGCCGCTGGAAAGATGACCGACTTTGGTGCCTTCAAACAAGGCGCTAATTGGTTTTTTATTGCCCGTAAATTGTCGGGTGGGGCGAACGTGGTGAAAGTATACGGAGCCAATGCGGCCAATCAAATCAGTTCCAGCACCATTACCCTTACCATTGACGATGCCTGGTACAAAAACGACCTCGTCTTGCGTCCGCGGCCTAATCCGGCGGAAATTTGGTGGGGTGGTTTGGGGAACAATGCCCAGCTTCAGCAGAATCCTGACCAGTGGAACATGGTCAAGAAATACGCCGATGGGTATTTTCTTCATGCCTCTGCCTGGGGCACGGAAAACAATGGTCTGATGCAGAGCTTAATCCAACAAACCTCGCCTTATGGCACTAAGTACGTGGCCGAACTAGGCGGCGGAACGGGCACGGATGCCGGCTGGCCACAGTGGCAACACATTGCTTGGGGCGCGGGTGCCGATGGCTGGATCATCAATCGCTACAACAGCAATGGGCTTATTCTTTCTGAAGCGACCCACGATTTCCAACCCAACTGGCAGCCATTTGCTGAAGCGTTTCCTTCCTTGAACGAAGCCCAGTGCGTAGATAAAATGACCAATCAATGGATGGAATATTTTGCCAAAGACAATGTCGTGTTTCCTCACCTGAAGCGTGCCTTGACGCAAAGCCCGGTGTGGTGGCGCTGGCGCAATTTCCCTTCCCTCAATCCTAGTACTGAAGTAGATGACTTCGTGGCCAATGGTCGCCAATACCGCTTCGATATGTCCATGGTGATGGAAAATATGACGGCCAAGAGCAATGCCATCAACCAGCAGTGGGCCTTCTTCTCCGACTTTCCCTATTACACAATGGTGTGGGGCGAGGACCCGGCTACCACCAATGGAAACACGGGTACCCTAGGCTGGACTGCCCGGGAAAAGCAACGCAATTATGAGTTGTTTCTGCACGCCAACAAAGCCCGCCATACCGCTGTACTCAACGAAGATCCGGGAGGAGCGCTGATGGACAGCAATCCTGCTGAATGGAATCGCCAGTTTTCGGAACGGAGTATGAAAAGCTTTTACTTACAGCAACGCGAAGGCCACCGTCCGGGCCGTTTCGTATTTGAAAGCTGGTACTTCGGAGGCACGCCTGCTCGTGCATTCCCAACGGCAGTTACGCCTGAAAGCGATCCTAATTCCTACACTGGATTGGCCAAGATGGGTATTAAATACCTGAAAGGCATCAAGGATGAGAACGGTACGCTGGAAACCCTACAATTGACCAAAAGTACCTACGCCTATACTACTACTTTCACCTTAAAAAACACCGGTGACGTTGCCTGTATGCCTGCCTTGGCTGCCATCATCAATGGAGATGCTCGCTTTGTTACTATGCAGTGGTTAGATGCCAATAATGTTGATATTTCTGAGGCTGTTACAAGTGCCGAAGGCTGGGTATACACACCTTTGTTGCAGCCCAATGCCACCGTGTCTATCCGTTGTGTTGTGGGTGGTTCGGTCAACCCTGGCACCTACAAACAGATCATGCTCGAAGCCTTCTGGAACCCACAAGATCCGACTGGTATCATACGTGACCGGCAATCAATATCCCTTTATTCAAGTACCTTCCGTTCTCCTTATGCGGGTATAATTCCGATTCCGGGTGTAGTAGAAGCGGAAAATTTTGATAATGGAAGCGAAGGCATTTCTTACCACGATACTACGCCTACGAACCTGATCGGGCCTTTCCGCAGCTACTTTCCTGTAGATACCGAGCCTTGCAGTGAAGGCGGCAACAACATCGCTTTCTCAGATAATGGCGAATGGCTGGACTATAGCGTTAAAGTAGCGGCTACTGGCAATTATACCTTCAATGCCCGGGTATCTTCTCCATTTTCGAATGGCCGTTTCCATATCGAGATGGACGGAACTAATATAACCGGAGCAGTAGCTGTACCTAACACAGGTGGCTGGCAGAACTGGCAGACAGTGAGCAAAACGGTGAATCTGACCGCAGGTCAACACATCATGCATTTTGTGATCGATGCCAAGGAGTTCAATACCAACAAGTTTACTTTCATTGCCCAAGCAGATATCCAAACACCCTTTCCTGGCCCTAATCCAACGGCCATTCCTGGCATAATAGAATTGGAGAACTTCGATAATGGCGGCGAAAGCGTCGGTTACCACGATTACGAAGAAGCCAACCTGGGAGGGGAGTACCGCCCTGCTGGCCCCGATATTGTTACTTGCAGCGAAGGGGGATATGCCCTGAATAATATCTATAATGACGAATGGCTGGAATATACTGTCAATGCCGTTGCTTCGGGCAGTTATACCATCAATGCGCGTGTTACTTCATGGTCCGACATCGGCACATTCCACCTGGAATGGGATGGAGTCGACATCAGTGGTAATATCGCCGTGCCTAAAACGGGCGACTGGGAAACCTGGCAAAGCGCCTGGCACAGCGTAATCAAGACGGTGACTTTGACCGCTGGTCAACACAGGTTGCGCATCGTTGCTGATGGAGGTTATTTCAACTTCAACAAAATCACTTTCTCTCAAAATTTCACTCCCGATCCTGGTTTCAGTGGGGTGTATCGCTTGGTGAATCGCCAATCGGGCAAAGTGCTGGATGTAAATGGTTGCTCTTTGGACAATGGCATGAAAGTACAGCAGTGGACTTGGTTGGGAGGTAACTGCCAACGCTGGAAAATCACCGCTACTGACAATGGCTATTACAAACTGACGGCTCAACATAGCGGCCAAGCCCTGGAAATCGGTTCTGCTTTGGCTACCGACGGCGCCAAAGCCAACCAGTGGCCCAGCAACGACTGTGCTTGCCAACAGTGGAAAGTGGAAGCCACCAGTGGAGGCTTCTACAAACTGACGGCTCGCCATTCTACGCAAGTGCTGGAAGTAGGCAATGCCTTGATGAACGACGGCGCACAAGTGAACCAATACCCATGGAACATGGCTGCTTGTCAGCAATGGGCTATTGAACCCGTAGCTGCTTTTGCTCGCCAAGGTGTAGAAGAAGAGGTGGCCAATGCTTCCTTAAAGCTCTCACCTAATCCAGCAGATGAGGCAGTGAACCTAGCTTGGGAAGGCTTAGGCGAAGAAGAGGCTGTCTTGACACTGGTCAATGCGCAAGGCACAATCGTGTATCGGCAAGCAGTAAAAGGCGGATTGCATCAACTAAGCACAAGTGTTTTGACCAACGGATTATATATTTGCTCATTGCAATCGAGCAAGGTAATCATCACCAAGAAGTTGGTTGTCAAACATTAGTGGTTTGTAACCTCAGTTGTTACAGTGGTGCCACGACTATAGCTGTTATCGCTAGAGTCGTGGCATCACTAGCATTCCAAGGATTTAGGGGGCAAAGTACTAGCTGTATTGCGTGATTAGGCGGTCTCTTTCGGCCTTCATAGCAAGATAAATTCGGTCGTGCCGGGGCAACCTAAGCGGCCCTTTCCGCAGCACCACCGCCGTAGATATAGAGCCCTGCACTGAAGGCGGCCATAACCTCAATTACTCGGCCGATGGCGAATGGTTGGAATACACTGTAAATGTAGCTACGACTGGCACTTACAAGATTGACACCAAAGCATTATTTGCCCGATAGAGATCCCAAAGATGGTCGCAGTTATGTGCGATATGGTCACATTTATCAACTCATCCCGCGCACTTATTAAACGGTGTCTAAAAGAACGAATTTACCAGTTCGCTCTTACGTTTATGGCCATAGAAACGACACAAACACAATTATCATGAAACACTCGTATGCAGGGTTTATCACCCGACCTAGTATGTTTAAAGTCCTTTTTTTGTGCCTCCTGGGCCTTTCTCACTTTTCTTATGCTCAGCAAACAGCTCGTCCCAAGGGGACTACTGCGTGTAATTACGGCTATTATGAGTACTTGCCCGCTGGCTACAGTACGCAAACCAAACTACCACTGGTCATCTTTTTTCATGGCAAAGTGGAAAAAGGGAATGGCACAACCGACTTGGCTAAGGTGCTAGTACATGGTCCTCCCAAAATGGCGCAAGCAGGAACTCAGTTTGGCTTTATTCTGATTTCTCCCCAACATCCAGACGCCTGGTGGACAGCTGATAATATTGCTCATTTGATTCAATACGCTAAGGCTACCTACAAGGTAGATGCAGAAAGGGTATACGTAACGGGGTTGTCGGCCGGTGGAACGGGTACTTGGATTGCAGGACAAGACCTGACCTCCCAGATAGCTGCCATTGTGCCTATCTGTGGACAAAGTTTATCTTATGAACATATACCAGATCCCAAACCGGTAGCCAAACCAGCTAATATGGTAGGCTTACCCATATGGGCTTTTCATAATGAGGGTGATCCCTTCCTTTCCCCCAATATTAGCCGTGACATAATAGAGAGCATCCAAGCCAATGGCGGTGGCCCGCTACTAACAATTTATCCAAAATTGGGTCACGGTCACGATGCCTGGACTGAAACCTACAATGACAACCGCATGTGGAACTGGCTATTAGCGCAGAAAAAGCCACTGGCAGGTGCACCCAACCAGCCGCCTGTAATGGTTGGCATTAGTAATCAAACTGCTTCCGTAGGGGTGGTCAAGACAACTGATATACTAGCTACCGATGCCAATAATAATCCCTTAACTTTTACGTACACTACGCTTCCCGCAGGAGTAACCTTTGGCAAGATTAGAAATCTGCAGGGAATGATTATTAGTGGAGCGGGCAAACTTACGGTAAGTGCTACGGCAGTGAAGGGCTCCTATCCTATAACGTTTACTGTCAATGATGGTAATGGAGGTACGGACAGCAAAAGCTTTACTTTAACTGTAACCAATGCGCCTGTGTTGAGCGCCATCGGAAATAAAACCGTTCAGGTAGGAACCAACTTTACAGTGTCGGCTACGGATGCAGATGCGGAAGCTTTGACGTTTAGTCTTTCAGGCCAGCCTGCGGGCGTTACGCTCACCAATAACGGCAACAATACTGCCACCATTGCGGTGAGTAGCACCGCTACGGCCGGTACCTATGCCAATGTAAAGGTTACGGTGAAAGATATCAATGGCATAATCGATGATGAAATGTTCACGCTCACCATCACGAGCAATCAACCGCCGGTGTTGGCTGCCATTGGTCAGAAGAGTGCTACAGTAGGTACAGTGGCTACATTCAATGTGTCAGCCACCGATCCCAATAGCGACCCCGTCACGTTTAGCCTTTCGGGGCAGCCTGCGGGTGTTACCATTGCCAACAATGCCAATAATACTGCTACCATTACCGTAGCTGCCAGCACTGCCGCGGGTTCCTATGCTACCCTGACGGTGACGGCCAGCGATGGCAAAGGAGGGCAGGATACAGAAACCTTTACCCTGGTAGTGTCGCCTCCAACGCGATATGAAGCAGAGACGAGCTACACCAAAGCCACGGATGTGGATGGTGACGTAGGAAGTATGGGATGCCCAGTGGGTATTCTTAGCAATGACCGTGGCATCTCTATCTATGATACGGGTGACAAGATTATACTCACTTTTTCTGTGGCTCAGGCAGGTACTTACCAGCTATATGTTCGGGCTAGAAGCGGAGATGTCAATGGGTCTAGTAACTATTTCCCACCGAATGCTGGGTATAATTTGCGGATAGATAACGCTGCCAACCCACTCACGGGTGTCACAGGCACGCAGGTGTCAGCTTTAACTAACTGCTTGGGCAACTCTTATTGGGGAACGCTGGTTTTACCGCTGCTCAATTTAACGGCTGGCCAACATACGCTATCTATTGAAAGCACGCGGAACTGGGCCGCCGTTGATTACCTTGAAGTAGCCCGTACCTCCACGGCTCGTCTGTCGGCTCTCGCAGAAGAAAATAGCCTTGAGCGGAATGTGGCCTACCCCAACCCTTTCCAAAGCGAAGTACATGTGCTATTATCATCTGATGAGAAACAAGCCGCTCGCGTAAGCTGGCAATTGGTAGACTTATCAGGAAAAGTGCAGTTGAGTGCTACAGAAGTGCTTACGCCGGAGCAAGTGGTGTTAAAGATAACGAAGCTGAGTAAATTGGCACCGGGTTCTTATCTGTTGCATTTGCAAACAGCACAACAACGCCGGGTGATTCGTTTGTTGAAATAATAAGCTAGTATAGTTTTCATTGCCAGGCTGATGAATAGCCTGTATTGACCAGGGAGTTTGCCGAAGGATTGTCCTCGGTAAACTCCCTATTTTTTAGGCAAAAAGTATAGGGATAGCTCTCCTATTTACAAACTTATTCATCAGGAAATTATACCCTTCCGCTCAAAACCTTCAAACTATTGCCCAGTCTTCCTCTGTACGCTACGGCTGAAGTATCTTTCAGAAAAAACTAATGATTATCAAGGAATAATCGGTTCTGGAAGTGATACAAAATACAAATGTGTTGTAATTTGCTAACCACTAATAGCTAACCACTTTTTCCTTACTAAAATCCTTATGACGACAAAAATGCCATTCTCCCTTTTTAACGGACTCGCTGGTCTGCTGCTCATGCTGGTAGTGCAGGTAGCACCCGCGCAGGTCTTCTCCCAAAAAGGATTGAACGCCGAGTATTTCAACACGCTCAACCTCACCAAGCCTGTGCTGACCCAGCGCGACCTTGCGATTGATTTTAACTGGAAGAATGCTGCCCCAGTTCCCGGTGTCAATGCCGATACTTTTTCGGTGCGCTGGCGGGGTTATGTAGTGCCCAAATTTTCTCAAACCTATACCTTCACCGTACAATCGGGCAATGGCTACCGCTTGTGGGTGAACGAAACTCTGCTGATTGACCACTGGGCCGAAGACGGCAAACAGACCGGATCAGCTACGCTGGCACTTACTGCTGGGGTGCAGTATTACCTGAAAATGGAGTATGCCAAACGAAAAGGGACTTCCCGTTGTCAGTTGGAATGGGCCAGTCCCAGCCAGGTCAAGCAGGTAATTCCGGCTAGCCAGTTGATTCCCGAAGGAGCGGAACTACCGCCAGTAAAGATCATGACCAATACCATTGGCCGCGATCCGCAAGTGACGCTGGGACCCGATAACCAGTATTATATGATTCACACTAGTTGCTACCTGAAGGGCGATTTGGACCATGCCAACTGCTGGGATCACAATGATGGACTGCACCTGTGGAAGTCGTCAGATATGGATTCCTGGACTGACATGGGCCTGATTTGGAGCATTGAGCGGGACGGGACTTGGCAGAAAAAGTTCGATGAGAAGAACCGCCGCCCGCTATGGGCTCCCGAAATTCGCTATATCCAAAGTAAGAAAAACTGGTACATCACCTACAGCATGGGCACATTTGCCCCAATTGGCATCAAAACTGGCCTGTTTCGCAGCACTACGGGCCGCCCTGAAGGCCCTTACGTAGATGTGGTAACCGGCCCCATTATCGACGGCATCGATGGCTCACTGTTTGAAGACACGGACGGCAGCGTATATTTCCTGCACGACAACTGCCTGATTGCCAAAATGAATAGCGAAATGACTGGCTTTACCGAGCCCTTCCGCGTTTTGAAAACCCAATCGGGCAAGCCTGTTGGCTTCGAAGGGTCGGGCATGATCAAGGTCAATGGCCGTTACTATGCCTATGCGGCTACGGCCAACAAAGATATGGAGCAAGAAACGTATGACCTGACGGTGTCGGTATCGGACAGTGTGTATGGCCCCTACAGCGAAATTTGGCTGGGGCTGCGACACGGTGGTCACAGTACCTTGTTCTTCAACCGCGAAAATCAACTATGGTGTACCATGTTTGGAAGCGACAATATCTCGCCGATTTACATTACGCCCACCTTGGTTCGACTAATACCCGAAGTCAACGGCAAGTTGCTGCCTTGGCGTGGCGATGCCCGGATGGATGTCGTGGTGCCCATCGCTTCCGGTTCATGGCGCTACACCACCACCGTGCCTCCGACTGGTTGGCAGACTAACGGATTCAGTGATAAAGATTGGGCCGAGGGCAGCGGCGGATTTGGTACGAATGGCCAAACGCCCTGGACCACGAACGACATCTGGCTGCGCAAAACCTTCAATCCAGGCAATCTCTCGCTTGAATCGCTGGAAAATATGCTGCTGGCCATACAGCAAGACGACTATGCGGACGTGTACATCAATGGAAAGGAAGTCTATCGATACCTTCATGCACTTCCCAACTACCAGCTCAAAAAGATCAGCAAGGAAATCCGTAGTTCCATTGTCAGGAACAGCAATAACATTTTGGCCATCCATTGCCACCAAGTAGATAAAAATCAGTTTATCGATGCTGGCCTGATCGGCTGGACTGGCCTAGGAAGTATGAAACCCCCAGCCATTTCTCCTGCTAAAAGCCTGACCCCAGGTCCCAAAGGCAAAGCGAAGAAGTAAATAGGAGTATTAAGGTAGTTAAGAAGGGAGTCCAGCATTGGTTATAAAATCAATGCTGGACTCCCTTCTTTGATTTCCTGGCCTGTCGCAAGGTAACCGTCAGGGGCTACGATTAAAGGTAACTTTTCTCCTATTGTCTACGTAGTCAATCTCGTTGGATCAGGAAAACTAGCCTCTTCTTCGATCATCTTGATACTGCCATGGTAAAATGGCTGGGAGAAAGAAAACTTGCTATTTAAAACACTGGAAAATCAGGTTCAATCCTAAACTTCTCCGGTTTGAACGGCTACTTCAGTTACCCATAGTGATAGAAATCAAAACAAATAACCAAGCAAGAAAAGGATGAAACAAGTCTTGTATGTCACGATTTTATTAGCTGCCGCCCTGTCTACTGGGGCAGTGGCGCAGGATGCTCCCATTTTTCCAAAAGGTGAAAAAGTGCCCAATGATCATCATGTGGGAACAGTTTGGCTCAAAGAAATAAGTCAGCCTGATAGTGTCTTCAATTATGGCATCGCGGTTGCCACCTTTGCCCCTGGTGCAAGATTACATTGGCATGCTCATCCGGGTGGACAAATTCTATTGATTACGGAAGGCACAGGCTACTATCAGGAAAAAGGCAAGCCGAAACAAATCCTTCGTAAAGGGGATGTAGTCAAATGTTTACCGGGCGTGGAGCATTGGCACGGGGCTTCCCCAGAAAGTGGCTTTACCTACATCGCCACGACACCTACTCAAAAAGGAAGAACTATATGGGGGCAACCGGTGACCGATGAGGAATACGGTCGCAGAAAATAAATTTTCTTTAATCAAAGGATTGACGGTAAGTAAACATACGGGCAGGAAATAAAAAGAAACACTAAATATATAATTGAATTTGAGTACCTTCAACAAAATTGTATACGCTTCAATCAGCAACTTCTTTCCGAACTCATCCACATTGAATCAATCTGCCTGAGATTTTTTTTGTTTGTATCCATGCAAGTACAACTGCTTTTATTTTTATTGATATTTTAATATATGCAATAATTTTTAATTTATCCTGAAGAGGCGTTTCTAGGCTGAATACTTTCATTCTCTTACTATCTTCTACCATTTTTTAAACACGCATTTTATGGATAATCTAAATATTAGAATGCAAACCCCCGTTGACAAGCTTACTCAACTGGAAGCGGACATACAGCAGCTATGTACAGATACCGCGGCGGCTTTTCTCAAAATAAAGCAACAAATAACGATTGAAAGAAGATACGAAGAAAGCCAGTACCGTTTCCAAACCATCTTCTATCAGTCAAAACTGGGCAATGAAATTATAGCTCCAGACTTAACGATTGTTCAAATAAATGATGTCTTGCTGGAGATGCTAGGCTATTCTGAACAAGAAATCATCGGAACTAAAGTAGTTGCATATGCCCATCCTGATTATATTCATCACTGGGATGAGCTACAGGAAAATCTATGGACAAAGCAAATCCCTTCTTTTCAAATTGAGACCTGCCTGGTAAAGAAAGATGGCTCTATACTTTGTTGTCAGGTAACCTCCATCGTCTTCCGCGACAATGGAGCCAACTTGGGTTATACCATCGTAGAAGATATTTCTGAGCGAAAAGCGTTAGAAGTAAATTTGAAAAAGCTATATGATTACCAGGAAACCATTATGCACATGGTTGCCCATGATCTGAAAAGTCCCATCAATAACATCATTTCAATCAGTAGCCTTTTGAAAAATATTTTGGAAGAGCTATCAGGCGTAGAGAGCGAAACCAAGGCTCAGCTTTTTGCTTTTATCCAAATGATCTCGGATACTTCGGATAGAGCCTATGCCATCATCCAGGATTTACTTCTGATTGGTGGATTTCAATCAACCCAAGCGTTTGAAAAAACCGACCTGAAAATATTTATTGGATTTGAACTAGCTCTCCTGAAGTTGGAGGCTCAAAAAAAAGGAATAGCTATCCGTTTCCATTACCCAGAAGAACCCGTCTATGCTCATATCAACCAGGAGAAATTTGCCAGGGTGTTAGAGAATCTACTTTCTAATGCCTTGAAATTTACCAATGTAGGGGGAGAAGTAGTCCTATCCCTGACCAATGAAGGGCAAAGGGTGCTGTTGCAAGTGAGTGATACAGGAATCGGTATCCCCGAGCATTTGAAGGCCAGCATATTTAATAAGTTTACCAAGGCAAATCGAGAAGGTACGGAGGGAGAAACCACCACTGGATTAGGCCTATACATTGTGAAACAAATCTTGGATATTCATAAAGCGAAAATCTGGTTTGAAAGCCAGGAAAATGTCGGCACCTCCTTTTTTATTGAACTGATGTAAAATTGGTTATTCTCAGAAGGCACTCCTCCTACGAACAGAAGGAATGCCTCAACACCTCAACACCTCCTCCTCCTTACTTTTTCGCAAACTTCAAGGCGACGCCATTCATACAGTAGCGCAAGCCCGTTGGTTGGGGGCCGTCTTCAAATACATGGCCTAAATGCGCATTGCAACGGGCGCAGAGCACTTCTTCACGCGTACTGCCGAAGCTATTATCGATGGCCACTAGCACATTTGGCTTGCTAATGGGAGCCCAGAAGCTAGGCCAGCCTGTACCAGAGTCAAACTTGGTCTTCGATTCGAACAAGGGAAGCGAACAACCGACACAGGCATAAATGCCATGTTCCTTGTTGTGAAGCAAAGCGCTGGTGCCCGGCCTTTCAGTTCCCGCTTCCCTGGTGATATGGTACTGCTCAGGCGTAAGAATTTTTTTCCATTCAGCATCGGTTTTTACTACTTTTTCGATGGCTGTCGATGCTTTGGAGGTGCTTTTACTGGTAGGTGTTACCGCAGTTTTGTCGCCAGATTGGGCACAGGCAGTCATAGAAAGAGATAAGGCAGTAGCAGTCGTTAATAGGGCAATACGTATCATGTGGCTATAGTTGGTTAAGTGAATACAACTTTAAACGCTAAACGCTAAACGCTAAACTTTCAACGCTAAGTACATACGAAGGCAAAAGTAAAATGGATTAGCCTGGTGGGATGTCGGATGGCTGACAAAGTAGAAAAATGATTTCTCTGCGACGAAAATTATCTATCTTGACCCCTGTTGACTTACCATGGCTTGGTTTTATGGAAAAACATGAACTCTCTGTACGCCGAACGGCTCGTTACGTTACTCTGGGCAGTTTAAATGCCGATACGCGCCGGATTTGGTTTGTGTTGCATGGCTACGGTCAACTGGCCGAATACTTCATCCGGCGGTTTGATGTACTCGACGATGGATTTACCTACATCGTGGCACCCGAGGCGCTGTCGCGGTTTTATCTGGATGGGCTGGGTGCCCACAATAAAGTCGGTGCCACCTGGATGACCCGCGAAGACCGAATGAATGAGATTGAAGATTATGTCCAATACCTGAATATGCTTTACCAAACCGTCCTAGGCGAAGCAGACGAAAACCGCCTAAAAATTGGCCTGTTGGGCTTTTCGCAGGGTACCGCCACTGCTTGCCGTTGGGCAGCCAGTAGTCCGCTCCAGTTCGATCGGTTGGTGCTCTGGGCTGGCTCATTTCCGCCCGAACTGCCAGAATTGCCCTATTGGGAAAAGTTAAAAAATATCGACAGCCTACTTGTTTACGGTAATGAAGATTTTTTTATTAACGAAATAGAGATAGCCAAGCACCAGGCTGAATGGCAGAAATGGGGACTTTCGCCCCGGATTATCCAGTTTGCGGGCAAACACGAGATTGTACGGAACGTGGTATTGAAAGTAATGGCCGGAGAGAAGTAGTAAGCTTGACAGGGGAGAAGTGCAGCGAAATAGTGAAAAATGTAGCTGAACAAAAGATGAAAATATTGTTGTAAATTATTCCTATCATTACTATCTATTTCAGTTATACACCTCTTTGCTCCTAAGTATGAATTTTCTGGCGCATTTGTATTTATCGGGCAATGACGAAGGCGTAATGCTGGGCAACTTCATGGCTGATTTTGTGAAAGGCCGGCCAGAAAATCGCTTGCCAGCGAGCGACCAGCGGAAAGAAATATTGCGTGGCATATGGTTGCATCGCCACATTGACTACTTTACTGATACACACGACGTGGTTCGCCAGAGCAAGCAAAGGTTGCATCCTGGCTATCATAAGTACGCAGGGGTCATCACTGATATGTTTTATGACCATTTGCTGGCTGCCCACTGGTCTGAGTACTCCAGCATTCCGCTGGCCGATTTTGCCAGCCAGGTGTATGCCATTCTGAAGCGCAACCAGCACGTATTTCCAGCCGGAATGGAGCGGGTGCTGCATGAAATGGTTACTCAAAACTGGCTGGTTTCGTATGCGCAACTAGATGGAATTGAACGCGCACTACAGGGAATGGCCCGCCGCACTACCTTCAATTCGGGTATGGAGCGGGCAGTTACAGATTTGAGGCAACACTATGCTTTGTTTCACCAGGAGTTCAAGGTGTTTTTTCCTCAGCTGATCCACGCGGCGCAAGTACACTTACAACAATACCAGACTTAATTAGATTAGCTTATTACGTTCATAACAAGCTGATAAATAACCTAATCGCTACTTACCCAAAATATGATTGATTATTCAAAACAGGTTATCACCAAGCAGTATCTGGGATGTATAACGAAGCATCATTACGAAGGAAGTACTTTTTATTTTTACGATACGATTTCTTGCCTACAGGTAAAAGTTTTCAGTGACTCTATCATCCGAATCAAATTAGCCCCGCAAGGGACGTTCCTACCCGAGTTTTCGTATGCAACCCAACCGTACGACTATCAAATAAAGAAGCTGGACTTCCGGGAAACCACTGCCCATTGTATCATTTCTACGGCCGCCATTCACTGCTATATCGATAAGCAAACATTTCAGGTGTTGTTTGTCGATTATAACGGGCTCATTGTCAATGAAGATGGCGTAGGTATTCATTGGGAAGAAAACCTGGACCATGGCGGCTACTACGTCTATTGTACCAAAAAACGCCAGGAAGAAGAGAATTTCTACGGCCTGGGCGACAAAACCACAGAGTCGAATTTGCTGGGCAAACGATTCAGTATGTGGGGAACGGATAACTATGCTTTCGAAAAATATAAAGACCCGCTTTACCGCAATATTCCCTTTTATCTAGGCTTGCACCACGGAGTTTCTTACGGGCTTTTCTTCGATAATACCTACCGGTCGCATTTCGACTTTGGGTCGGTCAATCGCAACTTTGTGAGTTTCTGGGCCGATGGCGGCGAAATGCAGTACTACTACATTCACGGGCCGCACATGATGGACGTGGTTAAGCGTTATTCGCAAATTACCGGAACCCATCCTATGCCGCCCTTATGGGCATTGGGTTATCATCAATCGCGGTGGAGCTATTATCCCGAAGAAAAGGTGAAGCAGATTGCGGACACTTTTCGCCAAAAACAAATTCCCTGCGATGCCATCCACCTGGATATTGATTATATGGATGGCTATCGGTGTTTTACCTGGAACAAGGATTATTTTCCTGATCCCAAACGAATGATTAGTGAGTTGGCTGCCAATGGCTTCCGTACGGTCGTTATCATCGATCCAGGCATTAAGGTCGATAATGATTATTGGGTATTTGCCGAAGGAAAACGCAATAACCACTTCTGTCGGCGTGGCGACGACTATTTTATGGAAGGCCCGGTTTGGCCGGGCAAATGCCAGTTCCCCGATTTTACCAACCCAAAAACCAGGAAATGGTGGGGAACGCTGTTTAAAGAAAATGTGGAGGCGGGTGTAGCCGGGGTTTGGAATGACATGAACGAGCCCGCCGTATTTGGCCGCGGCACCTTCCCCGACGATGTGCGGCATAATTTCGATGGCCACCGCGGCTCGCACCGCAAGGCGCACAACGTATATGGCATGCAGATGGTGCGCGCCACCTACGAGGGACTAAAAAAGCAGATGAAAAATAAGCGTCCATTCACGATTACCCGTTCGGCCTATGCGGGTGTACAACGGTATTCTTCGGTTTGGACCGGCGATAATATTGCTTCTTGGGAGCATTTGCAGCTGGCTAATATCATGTGTCAGCGGTTGAGTATTTCGGGTATTTCATTCTGCGGCTCTGATACGGGCGGTTTTGCCAGTGAGCCCGATGGCGAGTTATATACCCGTTGGATGCAGCTCAGTACTTTTCATCCGCTCATGCGTACGCACTCGGCTGGCGATACTGCCGACCGCGAACCCTGGTCGTTCGGGCCAGTATACGAAGCTGTTTGCAAGAAATTTATTGAGTTGCGCTATCGGTTGTTGCCTTATATGTACTCCGCTTTTTGGGAAAACAGCCGCTACGGATTTCCTATTATCCGTCCGATTGTGATGGTAGAACAGCACGTAGCTGTGAATGCCTATCGCCAGGATGAGTTTACTTTAGGAGATAAAATGCTGATTTGCCCGGTAATTGAGCCCAAGGCGGTAGGCCGCACGGTGTATCTGCCCAAAGGCAAGTGGTACAATTACTGGACGAATGAAGTGTTGGAAGGCGCTGCCGAACATTGGATTGACGCACCCTTGGACATTATTCCCTTCTTTGTGCGTGCCGGAGCCATTATTCCCGAATATCCTTTGATGCAGTATACCAATCAGTTTGAAATCAAAGAGTTAATTCTGAATATCTATTATGCCAGCTATGGTGTCAATTCCTTTATGTACGAAGACCATGGCGATACTTTTGCTTACGAGCAGGATATTTATACAGAAAAGAAGTTTTATCTGGAAGGCCAGAAAGCCAAGTTGTTGATTACCCAAAGCGTGGAAGGCCTCTTTACGCCGCGCTACGACCGATACGCCATCCGCCTGATTGGTCTATCTCAGCAGCCTAAAAAAATAATGGTCGATGAGACACTTATTACCGATACCGTTTGGGACAAGGCTAGCAAAATTTTGTATCTCAAAGTATTGAAAAGCTTCCAACGCCTGGAGATTGTGTAGGGCTTTTGGCTGCCAGCTTTCAGTACAGTGTAAAGTAAGTTTGTTGAATAATTTTTTCTCTCTCTGGTTTGTGAGGACACGAAACTAGTGGTGCCACGACTCTAGCGAGGACTCTAGCCGTCCTCGCTAGAG
>JAZKGK010000006.1:0-21169 GCA_040385915.1 Bacteroidota bacterium | reverse complement strand
CCCCACCACTGTAACAGCGAAGGTGACAGAGCATCAATTCTGGTTTCGGCGGTTGTTTCGGCGTTCCTGCAATACTTTGAGCAGTTCTTCCTTGAAATCTCTTTCGGTTTTGTATAGCTCGGCCAACTGGCGGGCAGAAATCACTTTCAGGAACTTGCTCATATAGTCTTTTTCCAGATCCACTTCTTGTTGCTTCAGGTTCAGCATTTCCTTCATGTCGGCGAGCAAATCGTTGTCGCTGGCGGTTAGCGTGGCATTTTCGGACTTGAGTTTCCGAAGTGATTTCCGAATATCTTGCTTCTTGTCGTTGTAGTCATTGTAAACAGGCCAAAACTTAGGCGCTTGTTCCGAAGAAAGATTCAGACGGTTGGTAATAAAGCCGATTCTTGCCGTCTCAATCCGTTCCCTGGCTACTTCACCCTTTTGTGAAAAGCTATTGTGACTAACCAGCAGGCCAATCATTATAAGTAAAAAAGATAGTTGTTTCATAGCAGTGGAATTTAAGTAAATGGGAAGATAAGAGGATAAGTAGAGGTGTAGATGAATAATTGTTAGATGTATTAATGTAAAAAGTCTCTTTATAATAAGCTGATAACTAACCACTGATGGCTAATTATATCAGGTCTTCCACATCCTGGGTATCTAGGTTTTCGAGTAAGGTATCTTCCGACACATCGAGTTGTTGCAAAAGAGATTGATCCATGTTGATCCCGGCATCAGACTCACTTTCGATCAATTCGTTCTGGGTAATATCACTCTCTTTCAGGTAGTCAATAATTTCCTGACTACTCACTTTAGCCAGGTTCTGTGCTGGGGTAGTGGTTTGGTTGTGAGTGAAAAACCAAATGCCCATCAGCAACAATGCTACACTAGCAAAGGCCACCGACCAACGCCGCCAACCGAACCAAATCAACTCCAGCCGGGGTTTTATGGCCTTGGCCTGTATAATGGAAGGGAGTGTTTCAAAGTAACCGTCTGGTACGGAAAAGATATTTTGCTTCTCCATGTCGTCTAGTCTGAAAGGATTTTTATCAGGTTTTTCCATATAATTATTGTCTTACCATTCGCTGTTTTCGGTATGCTGATGTGATCTTTTTACGCTTCAAAGGTTTAATCTTTGCTGACGAATTCCTCAATTTTTTTGACTGCCAAATGATAGGAGGCCTTTAATGCCCCTACCGAGGTGCCCAGAATTTCTGATATCTCTTCGTATTTCAATTCGTCGTAGTACTTCATGTTGAAGACAAGCCTTTGTTTAGCAGGTAGTTTTATCAAAGCTTTCTGTAGTTTTAGTTGAATGGCATCGCCATCGATGAGCGGACTGTTATCCAACTTGCCGATTAATTCGGCCTCCACATCGCCAATGGGCAGGAAAAACCGCCGCTTTTTTTTGCTCAGGAAAGAAAGACATTCGTTGGTGGCAATACGATAAATCCAGGTGTAGAGCTTGGAGTCGCCTCGGAAACCGGCCAGGTTGTTCCAGACTTTAATGAATGTCTCCTGGGTTAGGTCATTAGCATCCTCGTGGTCGATCACCATCTTGCGGATATGCCAGTAGATTTTCTGCTGGTATTTGCGTACCAATAGATTGAAAGCATAGTTTTTACTTTCAGGACTTCCTTCGGAATGTTGAATTTTTTCTAAAAGCTCCTGATCCTCCATTGCTTATGTTTCTATAGCTACCAACTAGGTTGATCATCTGCCAGCTATTTCCCAAAAATAAAATTGTTTCTCCGCAATCCAGCTTACGCTCTGACGACGAGCGCTAGCCAAGGTTTAAATGCCAGGGTGGTTTATTCTTTATCAAGGCCATTCAACAGCCTTACCAAAGGCCGGATTATAGTTGTTGATTGACTTAATATGTATTGGAAATGAGTCTTTTATCTTAAAATAAACCTCATTCCTCGTATGGGCTTTAAAGGGCTGCCGTTTATACACATCTCTGCTAACTGACTTATGGTTGTCCAACAAACAGCAGGATTCGGAGCTCCAGCGGAGCTTCCTGTTTATAGAAAAAACAGCCTATAAAGGCATTGGCTCCATCGGAGCCTCCTATCAATAGTATAATCTAGGAGGCTCCGATGGAGCCAATGGCACTCAAATTTTCTTACTATAAACAGGTAGCTCCCACGGAGCTGCGAATTGGTCAATAAAATGCCGAACAAACCGCTATTGCTAAAAAGTTATGGGACAAGAAATAAGCCCAGGAAAAGAAAATGTCCAGTAATCAGAACGGTAGGGGCTTTAAAGGGGGGGATTTGACATAGATTGAATCTGTCATGTCGGTGTCGACAGGACAGATTCAATCTATGTCAACTTATTAGCCTAGAATACTTTCAATGCGAGCAAGCTCGTCTTCGCTGAATTGGATATTGGCCAGGCATTGCAGCGAATCGGTTAATTGGGTCGGTTTGCTCACGCCAATTAAGACAGTCGTGACGCGCGGATCTTTCAATATCCAGGCCAGTGCCATCTGAGCCAAGGTCTGCCCTCGTTCTTGCGCCAGTTGGTGGAGTTGGCGTATTTTATCCAGCCTTTCTTCTGTTACGTGGTCTTCTTTCAGGAAGCCGTACCCTTTGGCTACTCTGGAATCTGCCGGGATGCCTTTCAGATATTTGTCCGTCAGCAGACCTTGCGCCAGCGGCGAAAAGGGAATACAACCCACGCCTTCTTTTTCCAGCAAATCAAGCAGGCCGCCTTCCACCCAGCGCTCGAACATCGAGTATTTGGGTTGGTGAATAAGGCAGGGCGTACCCAACTGCTTCAGTATCTGGATGGCCTGTGCAGCCTCTGCCGGTTTGTAATTAGACAAGCCCACGTACAGCGCCTTTCCCTGACGTACAATCAGGTCTAGTGCCGTCATCGTTTCTTCGAGTGGGGTATTTGGGTCGGGGCGGTGATGATAAAAAATGTCCACGTATTCCAGACCCATCCGTTTCAAGCTTTGATCCAAGCTAGCCACCAGGTATTTTTTGGAGCCCCAATCGCCGTAAGGCCCATCCCACATCGTATAACCCGCCTTGGTAGAAATGATTAGCTGGTCACGATAATCGAGGAAGTCTTCTTTCAGGATACGGCCAAAATTCGCCTCCGCTGAACCGGGAGGAGGACCGTAGTTATTGGCCAGGTCAAAGTGGGTAATGCCTCGGTCGAAAGCCAGGCGCAGAATCTGGCGGCAGTTTTCCAGCACATCCACGTGCCCGAAATTGTGCCAGAGGCCAAGCGATAAAGCCGAAAGTTGGAGTCCACTGCGACCGCAGCGGCGGTATTCCATAGATTGGTATCTGTCTGGATTGGGAGAATAAGGCATAGAAGAAGATTAAGGTGAATGAAGCGGTAAAAGTAAAAGAAATTTTTTCACTGCTTGGCGTTGGCTAGTTCCAGTGCTTTCTCCAAGAACTCATCCCGGCCTTCTCTTACGCCTGCAATTGTTTTCTCCAGATAAATATTCGGCAAAATACCTACGCCGTGGTGTTGCGTGCCATTATGTTTCAGCACTTTCATACCTGTCCACGTAATGCGGTACTTACCGGGCAAGATAAATGGATTGACATTTCCATTTGTACCCGCAGTTGGTTGTCCAATAATAATAGCCAGCTTATAGCCTTCGATGTAACCCATAAAACTTTCGGCATAACTAATGGCCCGGCCATCGGTAATAAAGATGATTTTGGCGTTCAGATGGGGTTTTTTCGGTTCCATTGCCCATCCTTCCGGCACGTATCCAGCGAGCTGCTTCTGATCTGGGCGGATGATCTTAGGAATCCGCATCCAGCTAGCCGTGGTATCTTTTTGGGTAAGCAGGTGGGAGATAAACTCGTGGTTTCCTTTAGGGTAGCCGCGTAAATCGCAGATGATGGCCTTGGCTTTTGCCAGCTCGGGCAGCAACTGATTGATATTTTCCATCGGCGTCTGATCCATGTTGATATAATAGATGGATGGAGCGATTTGGCGGGTTGTGTCGTTTTGGGGCTTAGACGCGTAAAAATCGCCAATGGATACGTTGTGGATTAATGTACAGGTTTGGGTAGTTGCATTGGCTGCTTTGAATTGCAATTGTACTGTGGAATTTACAGAACCTTCTAAGGAGGCATTTTTAGATCTATGTTTCAGCCAGCCCTTTGTAGCCGCCGAAATGTATTGTTCTATGTCCTGAAAATATTGTTTGGGCGATTGCCCGTTAATCATGGTGACAATATCGCCTCTCTTTACTGGCAAGCTATCGTCCAACACACGGGTGATGACTAATTGATTTTCAATCCATTCCCATTCGATGGGTAGCCTCATTTGCTCACTTTCGGCAGGGGCTATCACCCAAATGTGTCCATCCTTTAGTTTTGCAGTGAACTTGCGCAAGTGTTGCAGGAAGTCATAGGCCGACTGGTCGGGGTAGCTTGCTTTGATTGCTTCGGTTAAGTCGCCTTTCCAATCTGTTTTCGCCACATCGAAATACGGGTAAAAATGCTGAAAGATATTCCAGGTAATAAGTACGTCGGCTAGCCGAAGATGCCGGTTATTGCCCGACAGAGTATCCAGGTGAAGGCTACTGATCGTCTTTTTTAAAGCCGCCAACTTCCCCGTATCTGCTTTTGGATAGGTGTATTCCTTCGTTCCGTACAGCACCAGTGGTATCAGGCAGGTTAAGCCACTGCCCACTTCTTCTCGGATTACTTCGCCTAGAGATGCCTTTTCGGCAAACAAATACCTGGCGGCTTCCTGGTCTTTTTCTACTTTACTGGCAATGGCCACACTTTTCTGACCATTCGCGGCAGACTCCGCACTTACCAGAATCGTATAATTGGGCTGGTCTGATCTTTTTTCTCCCCAGCTTTTAGGAAACTCATTCACTTGATCACTTTCAAAATCATAGTGGGCCATTTCTTTCCATTCGCTGCCCTGCTTAATGAAGAGCGTAATATTATCTACCCACAGTTTTCCCTCGCCTTGCAGAAAGCACCCGAAATATAATTCCAGCGCATCTTCTGAAAGCGTGCCCTTGATTTCATAGGCTGTCCAGTCTTTGTTGATGATTGGGCGGTTACCCATGTTGTCAAAAAAGCCCATTTTTTTGTTTTCCCGGTCTACCCTTGCCCACAAGTGACCAGATCCGCTTCCGTTTATTTCCGTGTTTTTCACCGATGCCGTAAGCCTGAATTCCTGGTTTCGGTAAGGTTTAGCATCTATATAGGTGGTAATATTTCCAAAGCCCCCTCCACTGGCTTTGTAGATAATAGGGCGATTGGTACGGGCGCTTCGATAAGGGCTTTGCTTATTATTACCCATGCCTATTCCCTTGTGTTGCCAGCCAATCGTTTTAAAGGATTTTGGGTCAGGGGGAGTAATGTCTTTGACCGAGAAAGTGAGATTCTGATGGGTGTCGAAGAGTTGGAGCGTAGGAGCAATGGGGAGAAACAATTCCTGCAAGGTTGTTTTTAACTCTGCCGGATTCTTGGCGTTTTCTACCTGCTGGCAGCCATAGATGGCGAATTTGTCCCAATCCAGATCCGCCGCTTCATCGCTGGGATGAAAGTAGCGGATGTAGCCATAGACTTTGCCAAAAGTCTCCAGGTTTTGAATGGTTTGGGGTGGTTGGCCAAAGGCGAACTGGGAAATAAATACCGCTAAAAGCAGTAGAAAAAGAGGACTCCGCATTTTCATGGGATTTTTAGGTTGATTGGAGGTAAATAAAAACGACAGTAGCCTGTCGGGGGACAAGCTACGAGGTTTGAAGTAGACAAAAAATATCCAAGGCAAGAAATGTAAAATGACCTTTTAACTTATTTTAACACGTAAATTAAGGTCTGTAAATATGCCGGTAGAGTGCGGCAGGACATGGCGTTGATAGCAAATAAGTTATTAGTCTTTCTTCTTCAATTGCTTCACCGATTCCTTCAAGTCTTTCAGATTTCCCTTACTCTTTATGTTCATGTTGATCTTGCGCATAAAAGGCATATCAGAGATAATAAAAAGCTGGCTGTTGAGCGTATACGGGGTGTCTTTGCTTTTGAAAAGCATTTTAAAGGCTGCTTCTCCCATTTGATCCAGCTTCAGGTTGATAGGAATCGTAATGGTTTGTGAACCCAATTGCTTAAAAACAACATCCTGATCTTCCTGGCCTTTCACATCTACATTGTCGCTCATCTTGAAATGATAATTCATCCGTTTGATAGTGAAGGGAATGGCCGTATAATTAGTCGCTTTCATATCTACCAGTAGCTTTCCGCCTTTCAAACTCATATCGGAAATGTGAATTTTTTCCACTTCAAAATGGGGCAACTTGGGAATATAGACCTTCTTCTCAAGGTCAATGGGGATTTCTTTCTGGCCAATAACGGGTAAGTGGGCGTAGGCGATCATCTTGATACCCACATCAGTACTGTCCTGTTGTTTGATCCGTATAATCTCCGCTAAGTTGCCAATATTGGTATTGAAAGGCACTTGTAAAGCTCCATCGGCATGGGCCTTGACTGACATTGGTTTTTGTTGTGAGCCTTGAGCCAAGGGTTTGCCGTTTACTTTCATTCGGTAGCTCAAGCTGTCCAAGGGAAGCGTAACCGGCATGGGATTGTGCAACAAAAACGTCATCGTCGATTTAAGCGAATCCTGAGTGATTTCTTTGATGGTAAGGTTCAGGTTCTTCACTACCGGCTTAATCCATTGCTGTGCTTCAGATTGGCCATCCGGCTTCTTCTTTAAAAAGAACCACCAGCCAGCAAAGCCGAGGATAATTAGAAAGAGACAAATGATAAGCGCTAAAGATCGGGCTCGGGATACCATAGCTGTACAATAAAGTAAGCTATTATTTACGAGGATCAGGGTCTTAAGTTGTTATGTAGGAGGTTTTTATATAGGATTTTTTTTCAAAATTTAACAGCGCGCTTCATTAGCTAATGAAGCGCGCTGTTATCGGGATTAAGCAGATGTTGTACAGTTTTTATTGAGACAAATCTACCCTATACAGCACGAATTAATAATCCAACTTCATCAGATAATCATAATCGTATTGAACGCTTTCCAGCGCTGTGCTGCTGTATTCTTCCTGTTCAACGAAGAAATACTTCATGCCCGATTTTTTGGCATTTTGCAGCATACTTACCACATTGATCTGTCCCTTCCCGAACTCTGTACTGTGTTTTTTTACTTTATCCATGTCTTTGAGGTGCCACAGCGGGAAACGGCCTGGATATTTTTCAAAGTAGTGAAGTGGGTCATTCCCCGTAACAATGACCCAACCCAGGTCCATCTCCATTTGTACCAAGGAAGGGTCGGTTTTGTCCAGCAAAATGTCGTATAATACCTGCCCATCTACTTTCTCAAACTCGTAGTCGTGGTTGTGATAGCCAAAGGTAATCTGCACTTTTTTACAATCTTCGGCAGCTTTCGAGAAGGTATCCGCCACCCGCTGGTAGTTGGCCACTGTCTGTCCCTCCGATGGCAAAGAAGCACAGATCAGGTACGATTGTCCGGCTTCAGCTGCGGCATCTACGGAGCGCTGCCAATCTTTGTCGATGTATACGTGGCCACTGCGCATAGTCATTCCCAGGTCGCTGGTGATTTTCTTCACTTCTTTTGGCTGTAAGCCATAGTAGTTTCCTTTCTCGCTTCTGGCCGATTCCAGTTGTTTGTAGCCGATTTTAGCCAGTTTGTTCAAGGTTCCTACGGCATCAGAAAGCATCTCATTCCGAACACTGTAAAGCTGGATGCCCACATTGGTTACTTTCGTTGCTTGGGCTTGGTTAGGAAGCAATACAGAGCCCAGCGCAAGTCCGCCGGAAGCTTTCAAAGAAGCTTTCAGAAATTCACGTCTTGTTGTCATAAATACGGTTAAATAGGTTTTGGAGGTGTTTGGATGGAAGGTCAGGTTAGCTTATATTCTTTTCAGTAGTTCGCTTTTTTTATTGTTGAATTCCTCTTGGGTCAGAATGCCTTTCTCCAGCAAGGTTGCCAATCGCTCCAAAGCAGTAAAAATATCGCCTTCTGTGGCAGCTTCAGGCTGGTTTACCGGTTGAGGAGATTTGGTCTTGGGTGCAGCGGTAGGGGAGGGCGTTACCGATTCCGAACTTCCAGAAATAAGGGGAAGGGCAGCCAAATCAACCGGGCCGTGCTGGCTGGTAAATGCGATGTTTCCTGTCGTGCCTTGCTGTTGCGAAACGCCGAAAATTTGGTGAGAAAGTGTGTCGTAGATGGATTGCTGGCCTTTTATTTCAACCACCAGCCGACGGACGGGCGCTGCAAAATAGGCGTACCGCATCGTGTTTTGTGCGCCACTGGCTGTAGGCTGTCCCAAATCGGAAGGCCACCAGCCACCCGCACCCGCAGTAGCTTCGTCCCCTTTGGCTGACTTAACAAAAAGATTGGAGGAAGAAAGCAGGGTAGATAATTCCTGGCAGAGGTTACTTACTTTGGCTTTCAGCGAATTGTTAAACATATCACCGACCATTGTCATGCCGCCCTTCATCCATTGGGCATGGCCTCCTAGTTCTGCCATGTTAAATTGAGCCATGGTGCCGCCGCCTTTGGCCACCGCCTCCAATACAGACGTTACTACTTCGGGTGTGAGGTCATAACGGGTCGCTATTTCTTTTATTTGTTCTTGTCCTTGCTCAGTCAGCATATTGAAATAGGAATTAGGGGTGAGAAATTAGCTTTATCTTTACAAAAATATCATCCTTTGTTTGCATAAACATAAACAATTAATTATTCATCTACCAATCTGCCCATCCGCCTATCTGCCCCTCTCATGCCTGTCTCGTTACCCATCCTTGATATAGTTCCCAACATAAAAGCGGCTTTAAGCCAACACAATACGCTAATTCTGCAAGCGCCTCCTGGGGCGGGGAAAAGTACGGTATTGCCGCTGGAATTGCTGGCTGAATCCTGGTTGGGCGGACAGAAAATATTATTGCTGGAGCCGCGTCGGCTGGCAGCCAGAGCTGTGGCAACCCGAATGGCTTCCTTGCTGGACGAATCCATCGGAGCAACGGTTGGCTACCGGATTCGTTTCGACCATCGGATAGGAGCAAATACGCGCCTGGAAGTACTGACGGAGGGAATCCTGACCCGCCGCTTGCAACACGACCCGACGTTGGAAGGCGTTGGCCTGGTCATTTTCGATGAATTTCACGAACGTAATTTACATAGCGACCTCGCATTGGCGCTTTGCCGCGAAAGCCAGCAAGTACTGCGCGAAGACCTGCGTATCCTGATTATGTCCGCCACCCTGGATGGAGCGGCTTTGTCGACCTTGCTCAACCATGCGCCCGTACTCACCAGCAAAGGCCGCCAACATCCGATCCGAATTCAATACCTGGGACACGAACCAGACGAGGCTTTGTCGTTGCAAGTAGCCCGAGCCATCCGAAGGGCGCTCGCCGAGGGCGATGTATTGGCGTTTTTACCAGGTGCAGGAGAAATCCACCGCACTGCCGAGCTGGTGCAGACTAGTCATCCAGCCGTGGTTATTTATCCTTTGTACGGCGATTTGCCCCCGGCACAACAACAAGCAGCTCTTTTGCCTGACCCTGAAGGGCGGCAAAAAGTGGTGCTAGCAACGACCATTGCCGAAACCAGCCTTACTATCGAAGGCATTCGGGCAGTGGTGGACAGTGGATATACCCGTGTGCCGCGCTTCGATCCGCGTACTGGATTTACCCGGCTGGAAACGATTCGGGTATCGCAGGATGCGGCTGACCAACGCGCCGGACGCGCGGGCAGGTTGGGGCCAGGTGTAGGGTATCGACTGTGGAGCGAAGGATTGCACCAGCAACTGGCTCCGAACCGAACCCCTGAAATTCTGGAAGCTGATTTGGCTCCGGTAGTATTGGAACTGGCACAATGGGGCGCAGACATTCGGTCATTGACTTGGCTGACGCCTCCGCCCGTAGGTGCTACGAGTCAGGCCAGGGAATTACTCAATTTGCTTGGTGCGCTCGATGGGGTACAAATTACCGAACGTGGGCGGGAAATGCTTCGGCTGCCCACGCATCCCCGCGTCGCCCATCTGCTGCTCGAAGGAAAGGCCGCGAGTCTAACCGCCCTGGCTACCGACGTGGCGGCATTGCTGGAAGAGCGCGATCCGCTAGCCAAAGAAGCCGGTGCTGACCTCAGTTTACGGGTAGAAATATTGCGCAAATGGCGCGGTGGTGGGTTTGTAAACGCCGATCGGCAAGCATTGGAACGCATAGAACGCTTGGCGCTGGCTTGGCGAAAACTCTTTGGCATTCCAGTCGATAATACTTTCATCGTTCCTGCCCAGGTTGGCATGTTGGTAGCAGCAGCGTATCCCGAACGAATGGCCAAACAGCGCGATGCTGGCAGAGAAACCTATAAATTGGCCAATGGAAGAGGAGTTCGGTTGGCAGAACGCGATCCGCTTGTACACGAACCCTGGCTGGCGGTAGCGCACCTCGACGCGGGTGCCGGATCGGTTCGTTCTCCCGAAGGCCGCATCTTCCTTGCTGCGCCTTTGAACCCTGCCGACATGGTAGATCAATTTAAAAAGGAAGAAGTCATTCGGTGGGATACGCAGCGGGGCGAACTGGTGGCAAGAATAGAAAACCGCTTGGGAGAAATAACCGTGTCCAGTATGCCGCTGACCCAGATTCCGCCTGAAACCCAGGTGCGGGTGTTGGCAGAAGTGCTTCGGAAAGAGGGCGAAACGATGCTGTCTTGGACAGAGGCGCTGGAACAGTGGCAAGCGCGTTTGATGAGTCTGCAAGCCTGGCGACCGGAAGATGATTGGCCAGATGTAAGCCGTCAAAACCTGTTAGCTACCGTCTCAGACTGGCTTTCGCCCTTTCTCACCACTGTTCGACGCAAAGAAGATTTTGCCAAATTAGACATAACCACCATACTAAAAGACACACTTCCCTGGGCACAACGCCAGGAGTTGGATGCCTTGGCTCCCGAAACTCTATTAGTGCCCAGCGGTTCGCATATCAAGGTACTTTACCAACCCGACGGCGGTTCGCCCATTCTGGCCGTCCGCTTGCAGGAAATGTTCGGCCTAGCCGATACGCCTCTGGTCAATGGCGGTCGCACGCCGGTGTTGCTACATTTGCTTTCGCCCGGCTACCGACCCGTACAAGTGACGCAGGATTTGAGGAGCTTCTGGAATAATACCTACCCAGCCGTGCGAAAGGAGCTGCGCGTCCGCTACCAGAAGCACCACTGGCCCGAAGATCCCTGGACTGCTGAAGCCGTCCGCGGAGCCAAACGCCGAAATCCGTAGGGGCAATCGTTAAAAATCATAGCAGGTGTTAGGTTAGCACCCAATCAAAAGCCGGAATGCTACAGGGTAAACTGCAACATTCCGGTTTTTGATTGGGTGCTGTTGTATGAATACTGTGAATCAAGACCGCTTTGAGAGCGGCCAACTTAAGCAATTACTATTTTCTTAGAACACCATTTTGTCATCCTGACCGCAGTGAAGGAACCTATTCTTGTCCCATAACTTTTGTAGAATAGAGGTTCTTTCTTATTAATCACTTCGCTGCTCCAGCGGAGCTTCCTGTTTATAGAAATGGTTTTTGAAGACTTTATTGGCTCCATCGGAGCCTCCTGTAACTGGACGTGTGTAATTACAGGAGGCTCCGATGGAGCCATTCGCACTTATTTAGGTTGTTCCTATAAACAGGAAGCTCCGCTGGAGCAGTAATGCGTACTTTTGGCTAAAACAAATTCTGCATTTTTTTAAAACTTATGGGACAAGAATTGGTCAAGGAACTTATTAAGGGTTGCTAATAAGCCAATAATAAGTTCCTTCACTGCGTTCAGTATGACAAAAATGGTGGAAAGAAATAGACTATTTTTCTTAAGTTGGCTGCAACCGTTCTGGCGGTTATCACTCATTTGCGTTATTACTTAGTGGGTTTTTCTTTGCTCAAAACGGCAATACCCGCGTCAATATATTGACCTCCGCCTTCTTGCTTGCAATGGATCGCGATTACATTTTTACCGTTGGCAACAAGCGCCTGTTTGCTTTCGGCACTCATCGGCGTGATGACGTAGCCTGAGGTAATGTCATTGCGAATAGAGGCTTTCACTCCATTGATGTACACTTCGCAGGTTTCGTCATGGTGCATATATAAGACCAAGTCATCGCGGTTGATGCCCTTCAGGTCGCCTAATGTGAATTCCTGCCGTATCCAGATGTTTTTGGTATCCCAGGTGGTATTTACGCTACTGCCGGGGGTAAAGCTTGTACCAAAACCGCCTTTGCCTGCTTTCCAAACCATATCATTAAACTTGCCTGTATACCAGGTTGTGTCAGGCTTTTCGAAAGTATACTTCCAGGTTTTAGCGGCTACTTGTGAAGATGACAGCACATCAGTTAAATACAGTTTGCTATTAATTGCCTTTAAATTGGATGCTTTGATCTTTTCTAACGAACCTTTAATGACCGCCCGGTCATAGGTAAGCAAACCATTTAATTCCACCTCAACGTCGGTGATTTCGGTATACACCGCTGCGCTTAAGCCTTTGTTGGTTCTGTAAACCGCCAGATCATTGGCAAACTGATCGTATAAATTATTATACTCCGTGTCGTTATTGATCATAACATAGGTCGGACCCGAAGCCCATATATGGTCGGGAATAATATAGCCAATACCACCGAACTCGCCGCAAGCCAGTATTTGTTTGTCGCTGTTAGGCACTGCTGGTGGAGGATAGCTATGCACATCCAGGAAATCGCCCACCCCGAAATGCTCGCCGCCGCTGGCCTGGTTAATTAACCGCGAAGGATCAAGCTGTTGAACTTTCTTCACCAAACCAGCGGTGTTGTGCTGGCCTTGGCCTTCATTAAAAACAACCCAGGTAACGATACATGGTGAGTTCCAAAGGGCTTTTACCATCCGGGTAAGTTCCGAAGAATAAGCGGCGGTATCTACTGGTGGGGTGTGTTCGGTGTACGAGTTAGCCGAAGGCATATCCTGCCAAACCAGTAAACCCAGTTTGTCTGCCCAGTAATACCAGCGGTAAGGCTCCACTTTAATGTGTTTGCGCACCATGTTAAAGCCAAACTTCTTGATCATTTCCAGATCGTACTTCAACGCCTCGTCGGTGGGGGCAGTGTAACCGCCATCAGGCCAGAAGCCCTGATCCAAAGGTCCCAATTGGAAAAGGAATTTATTGTTCAGGAATACTTTTTTATACCCGTCCTCGTCACCCATCGAGATCTTGCGCATACCGAAGTAGCTGGATACCGCATCTACAGACTTATTATTCTGTTTCAGGCTGATATCCAGATCGTACAGGAATGGGCTGTCGGGTGACCAGAGTTTGGCATTGGCTACCGGCACACTGATTTCAGTATTCGGTTTGCCAGAAGCGATCTTAACCACTTTACTGCCATCTTTTACTTGTATCACTACAGTAGCGTTTGCCGCCTGGGCATCTGTATTTACCGTCAGCTTTACGACCGATTGATCGATGTCGGGCACAATTTTTATCTGGCTGATATTGGTTTTAGGCACAGGCTCTAGCCAAACGGTTTGCCAGATACCCGTAACCGAGGTATACATAATCCCCTGTGGCTTTAAGGTTTGCTTGCCGCGTGGTAAGCCCGCGGCGTCCGTAGGGTCAAATACCCGTACCGTTAGTTCCTGCGCACCAGCCCCTTGAATAAAAGGTGTGATGTCAAAGCTGAACGGATCGTACCCGCCCTTGTGTACGCCCAGACTTTTACCGTTCACAAATACCTCGGACTCATAATCTACCGCACCGAAATGAAGTAAAATACGCTCACCTTTCCAGGAGGCAGGGATAGCGAAGTTACGACGGTACCAGATACGGTCATGGTGTTCCATCACTCCTGAAAGGGCTGATTCTACCGGGAATGGCACTAGGATGGTGCGCGATAGCTTGCCTTTTGGCAAAGCCTGATCGTTGCCAGTGCTGGGTTGAAACTGCCATAGGCCATTTAGGTTAAGCCATTTTTCCCGTGCCATTTGCGGCCTCGGATATTCTGGCAGCACGCTTTCCGGCTTTACATCCTTGGCATATTTAGTCATTAACACTGCCTTTTTTGGCTGCCATTGCTGAGCGAACAAGAGCGATGGGAGTACCGCAAAGGCTACTACTGTTACAAATTTTTTAAGCTGCATAACGACAAGGTTTCTAAAGTTTATAGATGATTAGTTGACAATGTACAGGAATGAATGTGTATTGGGCGCTAAAATTAAATTAAAAATCGGAGCAAGCACCATTCGTTTAGCTATTGGGCTCAAATTGATTCGATCTTATGCTCCCTTGTTCCTGTATTTACCGGCTCACACCTGCATTCGCCGACTGCCTCACCCCGCTTACCGATATCGGATTGTGTTCCCCTCCACTAACCGCCATTTTTGGATTATCAAACAACGCATTCCCAACCATCAGCTCATCAAAAGGAGCAGTGAACGAATGACAAAGCCTCTTTTGGGGAACAGCATTAAATTATTCAGCCTAGCCACATTATTTCTATGGAGATCTTAGTCCTTAAAACCAATATCAAATCCAAAAGAGATTTAAAAGCCGTCGAACCGCTTTTGAATGCTTATGCTCCCATCATGCATTGGAATGTAGACCGGTCTGATATTGACCGGGTGCTCCGGGTCGTAACCGCCAGTGATATCTCAGAAGGGCTGATCAGGCAAATACAACAAGCAGGCTACGTATGTGAAGCGCTTCCCGATTGACCTACGCCAGAAGGAAACCGATAAATCTCCTGCCATTGCTCTTCCGTTACCAAAAGTACCACCAGCCCGAAGCCCCTGAGACTGCCGCTGTACGCGAAGCCAAACGATAGCGTACGCAGCTCCAGCTGAGCACCCTGTTTATAGCTACAAAACCAGACGCGATCCTGGCTCCATCGGAGTCTCCTCAACCGAACGGAGGAGGCTCCGATGGAGCCAGGATCAACTATTCTATAATTCTATAAACAGGGTGCTCCAATGGAGCAGCGAGTTTGTCTAATAAGTTGTGTCCTAATCGTAGCCTGCGGAGACCCTGCTGGAAAGAATCACCTCTTCGTCAATGGCAAAAGTGTGGCCAGCAGATAATTGCTGCTGGAATAGTAAGGAAAAGGTCCTAATCTGGATGCGGGCGCTCATTCTTCCAGTTGAGCCAGATAGGCTCTTACTTGTTTCATATCCTGATTATACGATCTCCGGTATAAATAATGACCGATGCCGATGCAGCCTAGCGCTAAGGCAAAGGCACACGCGCCAGCTAGCCACGGATTCGTAGAGAATGTCCAGCCAAAAAGTGGCCCTATCACTCGGATTTCTAAAAACAGGAGGGGAGGAAGCAAAAGAAAGCAGCCAGCGAATGATATCTGGTAGATAAATTCAAACTCCTTACTGACCCTTTCCAACGAATTTTTTAATGTCGTATCCAAGCTTTCTGTATTCAGAGAGCTAAATGTGACTGTCCACCAGGTACTGAGCAGTAATTTGAGTACAATAATGACTATGCCCAATAAAAAACTGGCGTCATAGAGTTGGACATTGATTTGAGGAAAGCGTTCGGGCGTGTATTGTAAGCGAAAGTTCAAATACCCGCCCAGGCAAATGACAATGCCGGCTATAATCACTTTCAGCCAGAATTTATTCTGCTGAGTAGTTTTATGGAGTTGGGATTTTACGCTGGTGAGCAATGCATTCATCTCCTGCGCTGAGTGCTTGAACTGAACTGATTCGGCCTGCATTTGCTGTTGCCATTTGTCTTTAAACTCGTCTAGTTCCATGGGTTATACATTTACGGTTTTTCTTAATTTCTCTTTGATTTTACTGAGCTTGAATCCAATATTAGAAGCGGAAATGCCAATGATTTCGCCCATTTCCTGGTAACTATGGTCTTCGAGGTACAGCATCACAATGGCTTTATCAATGGGCGAAAGCTGCTCAATGGCCCCATACAGAGTTTCCCATTCGTCGGCTGACTCAGTAGGTGAGGCCGGGATTTGATAAGCCAATTCGCCCAATTGCTCAATTGGTTGCTTGTTCTTCTGTTTGCGAAGATGCGAAATGGCCGTGTTCAGGGCAATGCGATACATCCAGGTAGTCACTTTTGATTTGGCCTGGAAGGAGGGAAACGAGCGCCATAAATTAAGTACGATATCCTGGAACATGTCTTTACGATCATCCTCTGTTTTGCTGTATAGTTTGCAAACCTTGTAGAGAAGGCTCTCGTTGCCAGCAATAATTTCTATGAATTCCTTATCCAAGCGCTTTTTGAGTTATTTGAATACTACCCAATTAGTCGCAATTGAAGTAAAAAAATTAGAGTCTTTGAAAAGTTTTTTACCCGATGCATTGGAAGCTGCTGTTCAGGAGTGGCTTTCATGCTTCAGAAACTGTTAATACTATCGGTAGTAAACTTTATTCATTTTTCTCCACAGGTATGCAACAGCCTGGAACCACCAGAAAGAATGTATATATTTGACTGCGAGAATGAGTCTGTTTTCAACGGATGAGAATAACTCAAGAGCAGTACACATACTATTAGCTTGAGGGAGATAAAAGAAAATGAAAATTTTACAGATTGGTTGTCTTGTAATCGTATCAGTTTTTGTGCTATTTATTGGATTTATGATTGCCATTTGGGTAGATTTTTCGTACTTGTCTGACAGTCAAGCTAAAGAGATAATTGAATCTCCTCGATTCAAAGTGATAGAATTATATATTTTAAGTAATAAGAAGTTTGATTATATGGTCTTTTGTGGAGTAAATGAGCCAAGTGAAAAAACAAATATATGGCAGGTGAATGAATATCTTATTGATTTTCAACATGATGAAATAATAGAGATTACCGAAGGGGGCTATTACTTTTCTAAAAAAGATCTTCAATCAACATATAATCCTACGACTTTAACGCTAAAGGAATTTTATACCAAAAATAAACCTGAATATGATAGCCTGAACATTACGCTATTAAGGGAAGTGTCAAAAAATGCCATGGAGTTTGAGTTTATTTCAATATCTAAAATTGATAAACTAGATCTCATTAAATACTGTCTCAAAAACAACTCACCACTTTCAAAAGGTTATGGAATTTTATATTCAAGTGATACTACTATTCTTCATTCTAAAAGACACGATGAAATTCAATTTTTATCTAGCAAACATTATAAATATCAAGATGGTGTTGAGTGAGGAAAGACTGATACTTACTCGGTCGAAGGGAGTAGTAGGGGTGGAAAATGCTTATAAAAAGGTATTTGCCTGTAATATGGAATACTATGGCTTGGATCTGCTTGGTTTTGAATGAGCTAGAAAAGGCTGATGCTTATTCCCAGCCGGGTCTCCGCAGGGCTACGATTAGGACACAACTACACGCTCCGGCGGACCGAATGGAGCCAAGACCAGTTTTTAAGGGGAAAAAAATCAAGAAAACGAACGGGAGTGATTCCGTCACCATTTATGGTCTGACTGGCGCCTTCCGGGTGAAAAATCAACGATACGTGTTAACCGATGGCCGCCCCACGGACTATTTATCTTTGTGTGGTAACTTGACCACTGGGGCTTATAGTAAAGGTCTAGGCGAATTTATCGAGGAATGGTCCGATGATCTAAGCTATGAAAAAATGAGCAAACTTTTGTCTCACCTGACTGGCAGTGCCGTTCTGAGTTCTTCTGGTATTCAGTCCTATCTGGCACGAAAAGCTGAAAGCATCAGTCAGGAATGGGTCTTGCAAAGTAAAACGGCTCTCACGGAAATAGCCGTCTTGTCGGATATGCCGCTCTACCAAGCAGAGAGTAAAGAAGTGATTTTGATGATGCACGATGTAGGGGTAAAATCTCAAAAACCTCATAAACAGGTAGAAAGACTCTCCCAGGATGTCAAACGCTTAGATACCACGGTTGTACTGCTCCAGGATGAGCAGCAAAATTATCATTACGCCACTCAAGGAATAGATAAGACTGGTCAAAAAGGTATGGCGTGGGCAAAACCAGGCTCAAGCTCTTTAGCCATTATCAAAATCTATCGGCTAAACAATAAAATCGCCGCTTAACTAGCACGACTTTTCCTACTCTAAGTAACTTATTTAATTATCGTTCCTAAGGAATAATTGATGTCGAAAATCAAAATTATTACTTCATCGCATACCTCACTTTTTTTATAAGAGAGCCGTTTCTAAGCAACCTTATTGGAGTGAGGTTCTATTTATTTCTTGGTACCTACTACTTTAGGTTTAGCTCCCGTAGCGGCTGTCGCTTTTTTAGGTGCGGCCTTTGCCTTAGGAGCCGCTTTTGCCTTAGTCGTCGTGGCCTTCTTCTCAGCAGCGGGCTTGGCGGCGGATGTTGTTTTCTTCTCTTTCGAGCCAAATTTGCTGGGCTTGTCAGGCGTTTCAGCCGCTAGTGTCAGGCATTCCTCTAGCGTCAATGTATCGGGAACTTTGCCTTTCGGAATCTTCACGTTCTTTTTCCCAACTACAATATACGGTCCGTACCGGCCATTCAGGACTTTTACCTCAGGATTTTCCGGGAATTCCTTGATCGATTTTTCGGCATCCGATTTCCGTTTCAGAACAATTATTTCATGCCCACGTTCTTCGGTGATCGTGAGTGGATTATCTTCCTTGGTCAGTGAATAGAACTTGTTGTCGTGCAGAATGTAGGGGCCAAATCGACCAATAGCAACCTTCATCGGCTTCTCTTCATAATTCCCAACCACGCGCGGAAGTTTGAACAGTTCCACAGCTTCTGCCAGCGTAATGGTTTCCAGGCGTTGTCCTTTTTGCAGGCTGGCATACTGCGGCTTCTGCTCCGTTTCTGCATCCGTATCGCCAATTTGGGCATATGGGCCATATTTGCCCAAGCGAACCGATATTTTCTTGCCAGAGACAGGATCGTTGCCTAATTCGCGAGCCGATGAAACGGCGGCTCGTTCTACTTCCTGGGTGTTTTCTACCTTCTGATGAAAGTCTACATAGAAGTTTCCGAGCATTTTTACCCAATCCATCTTTCCACTGGCAATTTCATCAAACTCCTTTTCTACAGTGGCCGTGAAAGAATAATCGACAATGTCGGTAAAGTGTTGCACCAAGAAATCATTGACTACCCGGCCAATATCTGTTGGGAAGAGCTTCGCTTTTTCTGCGCCAGTAATTTCTTTTCCGGCTTTCTCCTCCACTTGGGCGGTGGGTTGCTGGCCTTTCAGAATAAATTCTTTAAAAGTCCGCTCTTTTCCTTCGCGGTCTTCTTTCGCCACGTAATCCCGTTTCTGCACAGTCGAGATGGTAGGCGCGTAAGTAGAAGGCCGTCCAATGCCCAATTCTTCCAATTTTTTCACCAAACTGGCTTCAGTAAAGCGAGGAGAAGGACGGGAATAACGCTGGGTCGCTTTCAGGAAATCCAAAGCCAATTGCTGGCCAATGGTCAAGGGAGGAAGCATTCCCTTGCTTTCTTCTTCGTCCTCATTATCGGTCGATTCGAGGTATACTTTTAAAAAGCCTTCAAACTTAATTACCTCGCCCGTAGCCACCAGGTTTTGCGGAACAGTGGAGATGGCAATAGTGGCCGTAGTGCGTTCCAGGCGGGCATCGGCCATTTGAGAAGCAATGGCCCGCTTCCATATAAGTTCGTATAAACGCTGCTCATTGCGGTCTGCGCTGGCTTGTTGAACCGAAAAGTCGGTCGGGCGAATGGCTTCGTGGGCCTCTTGTGCCGATTCTGATTTGGTTTTATACCGACGGACTTCTACGTATTCTTTGCCGTAAGCCCGCTCAATTTCCTGGGTAGCCTTGGTAATGGCTTCTTCGGACAAATTGGTAGAATCGGTACGCATGTAGGAAATCTTACCAGCTTCGTACAGCTTTTGCGCCAGCGTCATGGTCTGCGATACCGAAAAGTATAGCTTTCTAGACGCTTCTTGTTGCAAGGTAGAAGTGGTAAACGGCGCTGCCGGAGATTTTTTAGCAGGTTTGGTTTCTAGGTTTTTAATGGAGTAAGCGGCTCCAATACATTTTTCCAGGAATGTTTTGGCTTCCTCCTCAGTATCAAAGTTTTTGGGCAATTCGGCAGAAAGCGTTTTGCTTTTTTCTAAGTTGAACAAGGCGGTCACTTTGTAGGATGACTTAGACTCGAACTGCTCAATTTCGCGTTCACGGTCTACTACTATCCTAACAGCAACCGACTGCACCCGTCCTGCCGACAGATTGCCTTTGATTTTTTTCCAAAGGATGGGCGATAACTCAAAGCCCACCAGTCTATCCAGGATGCGGCGGGCTTGTTGGGCATCTACCAAGTCGAGGTCGATGCCACGGGGCGTTTGAATGGCATTTAATATGGCATTCTTGGTGATTTCCCGGAAAACAATTCGCCGGACATTGGCATCTTTCAGATTGAGTGCTTCCTTCAAATGCCAAGAGATGGCTTCTCCTTCGCGGTCATCGTCAGTCGCTAGCCAGACGATTTCGGCTTCCTTCGCTAGTTTTTTTAGTTCGGCTACGATTTGTTTCTTATCATCAGAAACTTCGTAGGTCGGCTTGAATCCGTTGGGGATGTCAATGGCATTATTGCCTTTGGGCAAATCCCTGACGTGCCCAAAACTGGCCTTTACCGTGAAATCTTTTCCTAGGTAGCCTTCAATTGTCTTGGCCTTAGCAGGCGATTCGACAATAACCAGATTTTTTGACATGTATCTAAGCGGATTGAATACGAACAAATGAAAGTTAGCACTTTATCCTTTCCTACAAAGCCTCCATCGTATGCGGAAGTTTTGTATTGAACAAAGAAAAAAGTGTTTTATGGCGTTGTTGCTGCCAAAGATGAGCAACATCTACCCAAATATCCAAACGAAATTACATTTAGATAGCCAACAACTTGGTTGGCAATAGAGGAAGATACTATCAGGCAACCGTTTAGGTTCAGCTTCAAACGAGCAAATGCTGACAGAGGTTAGGTGTATAAAAAATGCTGTACAGGTTTTTGGCTGTTATTCCTCTGATAGTACGATTGATGGGCAATTAACAATGGACAATTAACAATGAGCAATTAACAAATTTTATTATTAAGCGTCAGTTATAAATAGCAATGCTTTTTTTTAATTATACGTATTTGATTTACAGTCAGATAATTTATTGCGTTCCAGCGCTCGCGGGGAGCTGCCCCCAGCGAACCGTGCCGAGTATAATTGTTAATTGTTAACGCGAATCAAGGGTTGAAAAAAACAGCCGTATTGCTCC
>JAZKGK010000005.1:6611-20910 GCA_040385915.1 Bacteroidota bacterium | reverse complement strand
AGAAAATACGAATATCGGATGTCGGCATTGAAAAGCCCTTTTCTGACCGATTTGAGCTATCACTATTATAAGCCGCTCAGGGTAGATTGGATGAATGAAGCCGCTCACCTATTGCTCTGCCACGAAGATTTTGAGTGCTTCAGCCGGGTCAAAACGGAAGTAAACCATTTCCGATGCCAGATTACAGAAGCGCGGTGGGAGCAAAGTCGGGATAGTTCGCAAACCGAGCTATTGGTATTCCATATCCAGGCTGACCGTTTCCTACGCGGAATGGTACGGGCTGTTGTTGGGACTTTACTATTGGTAGGACGCGGGCAGGCAACAATAGCCGATTTTGAACGCATTATCCTTTCCAAAGACCGAAAACAAGCGGGTCAGGCGGTACCACCGCAGGGCTTGTTCCTTACTAAAGTCGGCTACCCAGCAGGGCTTTTTACCCAACAATAAGTTAGCTGTGCTAATTTGCTGCTTTATTTAACCACACCTTATCCTTTTGGAAAAATCTTGCCAGCCACTATCACAGTTGCTTAGAATAGAGTCAAACAATCAATAGTCCTTGATAGAAAAGCGCTTCATAGTGAACTGGATTGGTAGTGGCCGGCAAGATTTTTCCAAAAGGACAACCTACATAATGCCTCTCTTCAAATTGGGCACCTGAAAAATCACCTTTCGCCTGATTGGAAGAGAGGCATAACGTACTCATTTCACTTAATGACTTTTGAGAATTATCTTTTATTCGGCTTTATTCCTTTAATTTTAGGTTTGATTCTGAATTAAAAACCCAGGGACAAAGTTTATCTCCAAAGAAGAAACTTTTAAAAGCTGGTAGCTAACGGCTGATGGCTTCGAAATAAATCACTTATTAACTCCCCTTTTTTCCGGTGGATAAAGAAACGAAGAGCGGTCGTATTTTCGACATCAACATTCTAAAGAGACTTTTTGAGTTTGTCCGGCCCTATAACCGGAGATTCTATACCCTGATCTTGCTGATATTCTTAATGGCCGTATTGACGCCAACAACGCCATTGCTCATTCGCTATACGCTAGACCATTACGTAGCGACGGGCGATTATGCTGGCTTGACCAACATGCTGATGGCTATGCTGGGTCTGCTCGTCATACAGTCTTTTGCGCAATATTTCAACACCTATCTATCAGGTTGGCTCGGTCAGCACATTATTCGGGATATCCGTATCAAGCTTTACGAGAAAATTCTGCACTTGCGGCTCAAGTTCTTTGACGATACCCCCATCGGACGGCTGGTAACCCGTACCGTGTCAGACATAGAAACGTTGGCCGATGTCTTCAGCGAAGGTATTGCAGCCATTGCGGGCGATTTCCTGCAACTGGTGCTGATCCTGGCAGCCATGTTTTGGATCGATTGGCGGCTTACGCTCATCAGCCTTTCTACCATTCCTTTTCTACTGCTGAGTACGTATGTTTTTAAGGAAAAAATTAAGGATGCTTTCAACGAGGTACGCACAGCGGTAGCTAACCTCAATTCCTTTGTGCAAGAGCACATCACTGGCATGAGCATCGTACAGATTTTCAATAGCGAAAAGTCGGAATACGACAAGTTTGAGGAGATCAACCATGAGCACCGGCGTTCCAATATGCGCTCAGTATTGTACTACTCGGTTTATTATCCGGTGGCCGACGTAATCGGGGCAGCGGGCGTAGGTTTGGTGGTGTGGTATGGCACCCGCAGCATTTTACACGAAATGACCACGCTGGGTACACTCACGGCCTTTATTATGTTCCTGAACATGTTTTTCCGTCCTATCCGGATGATTGCTGACCGCTTCAATACGCTTCAGATGGGCATTGTCAGCACCGATCGCATCTTGAAACTGCTCGATAGTCAGGAGTACGCCGTGAATGATGGAACGCACCAACCGAACGAGTTGAAGGGAAACGTAGAATTTGACCACGTCTGGTTTGCTTACAACGACGAAAACTACGTACTGAAAGACATTTCTTTTCGGGTAAATCAGGGACAAACGCTGGCGTTTGTGGGGGCGACTGGCGCCGGGAAATCGTCGGTAGTGAACCTACTAAGCCGCTTTTATGAAATTAACCGGGGCACTATTACCATTGATGGAGTGAACATCCGTGAGTACGAACTGGGCTTGCTGCGCAACCGCATTGGGGTGGTATTGCAAGATGTTTTCCTCTTTTCAGATACCATTGAACGTAACATTACGCTGGGCAATCCCAATATTTCGCGCGAGAAAGTGATTGAAGCCGCTGAGCTGGTGGGTGCCCGCAAGTTTATTGAACGCTTGCCTGGTGGTTTCGACTACAATGTGATGGAACGCGGCGCCACCCTTTCAGTGGGGCAGCGCCAGCTTATTTCTTTCGTGCGAGCCATGGTCTACGATCCAAAGATTATTGTGCTGGACGAGGCTACTTCGTCGGTAGATACCGAAACGGAGGAAATGATTCAGCAAGCCATTGACAAGCTAATGACTGGCCGCACGTCGATTGTCATTGCCCACCGCTTGTCTACGATTCAGAAAGCCAACCAGATTATAGTGCTCGACCATGGCGAAATTAAGGAAGTAGGTACCCACGAATCGCTGCTACAAAAAGATGGCTACTACGCCCAACTCCACCGCATGCAGTACAAGGAAATGGTGTAAAGTGTAGAGTTAAAAGTGTAAAGTTGATGAGTTAAAAGTGTAGAGCTTCCACTTTACACTTTACACTTTAAACTTTTAACTTTCCACTTTTCTTCTATCTTTGCAGCCACGATAGGCCGAAGTGGCGGAACTGGTAGACGCACACGTTTCAGGGGCGTGCGAGCGTAAGCTCATGCGAGTTCGAGTCTCGCCTTCGGCACCCTCAAGCCTGCTACATTATATGTAGCAGGCTTTTTTATTATGCCCGCCTATCATAAATTATTGCAAACCCGTTAACTTAGGCGCCAGTATGACAAAACAGCGCTGAAAAGGCTGAAGGCATTTACCTCCCTATGAATAAAATACCTGTTTCTCTTATCTGTATCGGCCTCCTTGCGTTAGCAGCTTGCAGCAGCAATGATCATGGAATAAAGGTTACTAAATCAGAATACGGAACTAAATGGCCCTTTACGGTAGATGAAGGCTACATCGATTGTGTAGACAACCAAGAGGTGGTCTTTAGAACTGGACGGAAAGTCTATAGCTTGAGCGGTGCCACCGAAGACGCCCAAAAATACCTGAACATTGAGTATATATGGAAAGAAGACCCGCAAGTAAAGGGGACTAAGATTCTACTTTATCCCTTTATCGAGAAGGGTTTGAAAATTTGTCACTAGCCACAAATCAAGTAGAAAAACATCGGTTTACGATCTACAAGACTTCCTGTAAATTTATTCAGCCTATTTATAACACGCAGTCAATTAATTATAACTATAAACCAATTTTTTATCAGCATGAAAAAACAACTGTCATCCATTTACCTCTTACTAGCCCTGATTTTTACGTCGGTGGCCTCTTACAGCCAGCCTGTTCAGATTTGGAAAAAAGACAAAGCACAGCAATGGTATGCCAAGCAGCCTTGGCTGGTAGGATGTAATTACACGCCTCAAACGGCTATTAATCAGCTGGAAATGTGGCAAGCCATTTCTTTCGATCCTGCTACCATCGACAAAGAATTAGGCTGGGCCGAATCCATTGGCATGAATACCCTACGCGTTTTCTTGCACGATCTGTTGTGGGAACAAGACTCCACGGGTTTTGCTGATCGGATAGACGAATTTCTGACCATTGCGAAGAAGCACAAAATCAAGCCTATGTTGGTGATTTTTGATTCCTGCTGGGATCCCTTTCCTAAGCTGGGCAAACAACACGAGCCGACGCCGGGCGTACACAATTCTGGCTGGGTACAAAGCCCAGGCGGGCCAGCTTTGCAAGATGCTGCGCAACATGCCCGTTTAGAAACCTATGTTAAGGGCATCGTGGGACGTTTCAAAAACGATAATCGTATCCTGGCCTGGGATGTATGGAACGAGCCTGACAATACCAATGGCTCCAGCTATGGCAAGCAGGAACCCGCCGATAAAGTAGACTTAGTCACTAAGTTGCTGCCAGAAGTATTTCGTTGGGTTAAGTCGGCGAATCCTTCACAGCCAGTGACTTGCGGTGTTTGGGCTGGTGACTGGTCTACCCCCGATAAGCTTAAGCCTATTGAAAAGATTCAGATAGAAAACTCCGACGTGGTTTCTTTCCATAACTATGACGCCTCTGAAGAGTTTGAAAAGCGCGTGAAATTTCTACAGGTTTACGATCGTCCGCTATTGTGTACTGAATATATGGCGCGTGGCAACAAAAGCACGTTTCAAGGAACGATGCCCGTTGCGAAAAAATATAAAGTTGCCGTCTACAATTGGGGTTTTGTTGCGGGAAAAACGCAAACCAACATGCCTTGGGATTCCTGGCAGAAGCCTTACGTAGATCGGGAACCCGCTATTTGGTTCCACGAGATTTTCTACGCTGATGGCAAGCCTTACAAAACGGAAGAAGTGGCCTTTATCAAGCAAATAACGAACGCAAAAGCTCCAGTAAAAAAGGCTCCCGCAAAGAAGGCATCCGCAAAGAAGGTTGCTCAATAAAAAGGGTTGATATGCTATGTATTTAATTTCTGATTTTTTGAGTAAGACTTCATTATCATTCATCCAACCTAAAAATGGGACGCTTAGCATTGCTCAATAAAATTTTAGAAGGAAAAATAGTAGCCATCATCCGTACAAAACACCCCGATGTTTATCTTCATTTGGCGGAAGCCCTACAAAAAGCGGGGCTTACTGCCGTGGAAGTTAGCCTTACGTCAGTGAATGCGCTTTCGGCTATTGAGGCACTGGCCAAGCAGTTTGGCAACCACATGCAAATAGGTGTGGGTTCAGTGCTAGATACCGAAAGCGCTAATCGGGCGGTGGAGGCGGGCGCACAATATATTGTTACGCCCATTACTAAACCGGAAATCATTTATGCAGCCCACCGATACAGTTTACCCATATTTTCTGGTGCCTTTTCGCCAGGAGAGATTTTACAGGCGCACGAACTCGGTGCCGATGTGGTGAAAGTGTTTCCGGCGGATGTGTTGGGAATAGGATATCTGAAAGCCTTGAAAGCTCCCATGCCGCAACTACAATTAATGCCAACCGGTGGAGTTACCCTACAAAATGTGGGTGATTGGTTCAAAGCTGGCGCCTGTGCCGTTGGAATTGCGGGTTCGTTATTCAATGAAGAACTGCTTTTGGCCAAAGATTATAAGAAAATCACAGAAAAGGCCATCGCTTTCAAGAACGCACTTGACTAAACATGTGCTGTCATTTATCCCTACTCGTACGCAAGGACCTCATTAATCTATTTTACATGAAAAAAATACTGTTGTCTGCTGTGCTTTCCTTCGCTGCGTTAGCTGGTTGCACACAAGTTTTGCCTTCTTCCTTTACCAAAGAAACGGTTTTCCTGTGGAAAAAAGGGTCGCGTAATGACCAGCCTAACAAGCTAAACGAACGCCCTTTGATGGACGTGTATTATCCTAAAAATGCCCCAAAGAAGCCATACGCAGCCATATTGATTTGTCCGGGTGGCGGTTATCAAGGGCTGGCGAAAGATCACGAAGGCAAGCAACTAGCCGAGTTCTTGGCGGCGCACGGTATTGTCAGTGCCGTAGTACTCTACCGCGTTAATCCATACCGTTTTCCTGCTCCGTATTCCGATGCCTGCCGCGCTATGCGGTTGTTACGCAAAAATGCAGACAAGTATCACCTTGATCCCAATCGCCTCGGTATTATGGGCTTCAGCGCGGGTGGCCACTTGGCTTCTACAGTAACAACTCAACCCAATCTATACAAAGACCCGGAAGACGACTTGGCTGCCACGCTATCCGCCCGGCCTGACCGCGCAGTGCTTTGCTATGCGGTCATCGCAATGGATAATCAATATGCCCATCAGGGCTCAGTGAAAAATCTACTCGGCGAAAATCCCGATCCAGTCAAGGCAGCACAAATGTCGACTTACCGCCAGGTGAATGCCCAAACGCCCCCCGTTTTTCTGTGGCATACGGCTGATGATGACATTGTGCCTGTACAAAACAGCTTACTGTTTGCCACCGCCTGCGCAGAGAATAAAGTACCCGTAGAACTGCACGTGTATCCGAAAGGGCAGCATGGCGCGGGGCTGGCTGCCAATAATCCAGCACTCAAAACTTGGGGCAATTTACTTCTCACCTGGCTAGCTGATTGGCAGACGAAATAATTGATAAGCCATGAGTAGTGAATAATGAGCAATGAATACTAAAGGATCTAATTATAAATCACACATATTTGATTTACAATTAGATGGACTTTATTTTTAATTCGAAATAAAAAGCTGAAGGCTGATAGATCCTAAAAAGCATGACACTGACAATCCAACCCATTCTCGACTCGCTCTCGAACAAAAGCCCCATTGAGTGGAGCCCATTGCTGAGCGACATTCTGGCTGCTTTCGATTGTAGCACAGGCACCATTCATACGCTAGAAACGGACAACATGCTTCACTTGAAAGCGTATCAGGGTATTCCAGAGTTTCTGCTGCCAAAAATGACCATTATTCCGTTGGGTAAGGGAATGGCAGGTATAGCCGCCGAAAGGAAACAGCCGGTTCAGCTTTGTAACCTCCAAACCGACGAATCGGGCGTGGCCAGACCCTCGGCTCGCGATACCAAGGTGGAAGGCTCGCTGGCTGCTCCCATGCTGCTCAATAGCGAATTATATGGTACGTTGGGAATTGCCAAGCCCGTTCCCTATGACTTTACTCTAGAAGAAACCAATGCTTTGATGCAAATTGGCCAGGCCATCAGTAAAAACATAGGAGCCCAAGCGGAGTGATGACTGGCTGCTGAATTTTGACACAAAACCTTACCAACGATGGCTCAAACTGCTTCTCAAATGGTGCCACTGGGTACTTTGGCGCCTGAATTCCAACTCCTCGACGTGCGAACTAACCAGCTACTTACTTGGCAGGACGTTCGTTCTGAAGTAGCTACCTTGGTTATGTTTATCTGCAACCACTGTCCGTATGTGAAACACGTACAACCCGAATTGGTACGGCTGGCCCACGATTATATGCCAAAAGGGATTTCGGTCGTGGCCATTAGCTCCAATGACGCGGAGAAATACCCGGATGACAGCCCGGAAAAAATGAAAGAATTAGCCGACCACTGGCAGTATCCCTTCCCTTACCTGTACGACGAAACCCAGGAAGTGGCTCGCGCCTACGATGCTGCCTGCACGCCTGATTTTTATGTGTTCGATAAGGATATGCGACTTGTATACCGCGGCCAGCTAGACGATGCCCGCCCTAAAAATGACCTTCCACTCACCGGAAAAGATATCCGCCAAGCACTGGATTGTTTGCTGGCCGGAAAACCAGTGCCTCAAGACCAAAAGCCCGGCATTGGCTGCAATATCAAGTGGAAATAGCCTTTACTGATGAATAATTGAATACAGTATTCCATCAACCAATCAACTAATCAGCCCATCTACATAATCTACCTTCACACACCATAGGCCGTTAGTATTAGCTGCCGGCTAGAGGCGTGGTTGCGGTGTTCGCAAAGATAAATGCCCTGCCAAATGCCCATATTCAGTCGTCCGTCGGTGATAGGAACAGTTACGGAGCTGCCTAGCAGGGCTGCTTTCAAGTGTGCTGGCATATCGTCAGAACCCTCGTCTGTGTGCTGGTAATAAGGGGCATTCTCTGGCACCATTCGGTTGAAATGGCTTTCAAAATCCATCCGTACCGTAGGATCAGCATTTTCGTTGACCGTCAGGCTAGCGGAAGTGTGCTGAATGAATACATGCAGTAGCCCGACGCGGATTTGCTTCAGCTCTACAAATTCACGCTGTACTACCTCGGTAATCAGGTGAAAACCGCGTGGATAGCTCCTGAGGGTAATTTTTTTCTGAAAAAATTGCATAGCCCTTACTATAGTTTGCTTTTACTAATAATTCCCCTGTTTTTCCTACTTTCCTTATTTAGCCATCTCCTCTCTTCATGCTTCGCTAATAGAAGTTGTCAACATTCACTTGGCCTACCACTAAAGTATTAATTTTTGAATTTATCAAAGATCAGGTACTATCCTATTACTCAATTCAGCCTTTGAGGCGCAAATAAAACTATAATAATAATATATATAACAGAAGCGCCAATACTGAGGAAATACTTTGTGGATAAGCTAGAGAAATACTTAAAAGAAGAAGGTTCTCTGTATGAGTATTTATACTCGTTAAAATAGTTGTCTTTTAGTACACGGCATATGAATATTAAAATATTGCTTGGTTTTTTTACTAAAAAAATAATAATAAAAAATCATTTTAACCTTTGTAAATGACCTACTAATGCATATGTTTAGGTTATTTAAATAAAAATTAACCTAAACAACGGAAATTTATGAAAAAGCTTTTACTGTTAAGCTTCGTCTTCCAGTACCTGTTCATCAGCCAGGTCTGGGCGCAAGATCGAGTCATTACAGGTAAGGTTATCTCCTTCGAGGATGGTAATTCACTACCTGGTGTAAATGTGCAAATAAAAGGTACACAAATGGGTACCGCTACGGCTGCCGATGGTAGTTACCAAATTACTGTTCCCAACAATGCTTCACTCATTTTTAGCTTTATTGGACTGACTAGCGTGGAAGCCGTTGTTGGCAATCAGACCATCATCAACATAAAGATGGCCAGCGATATAAAGCAACTGAGCGAAGTGGTTGTAACAGCGCAAGGTATTCTGAGAAACAAGAATGAGTTGCCCTATGCTGCCCAGCAAATCGACGGAGAGCAAGTAAGTCGCACGAGGGATAATAACTTCGTCAACGCCCTTTCTGGGAAAGTGGCTGGCCTCCAGATTACGCGAAACAACACCATGGGCGGGTCAACCAACGTAGTAATTCGGGGTGCCAAATCCCTCACAGGCAACAACCAAGCCTTATTCATTGTGGATGGTGTTCCTATTGACAACGCCAATAACAACTCGACGGATCAGTCCACAGGGCGCGGCGGATATGACTACGGGAACGCAGCCGCTGATATTAACCCAGATGACATTGCCTCGGTAAACGTGCTGAAAGGAGCGGCTGCCACAGCACTTTACGGTTCACGGGCTTCCAACGGCGTTATCCTCATTACAACCAAGAAGGGAGGCAAAGGTCTAGGCGTAACCGTCAATACAGGCGTAACGATGGGATATATTAACAAAAATACTTTTACCAAGTACCAGAAGGAATACGGAGCTGGTTACGGCAACTATTACGGACCCAAGGAAAATGCGTATTTCAATCAGGCTGATGCCAATGGCGACGGCGTTCCTGACCTGGTCGTACCAACCACGGAAGACGCTTCGTATGGAGGCAAATTTGACCCCAACCTGATGGTATATCAATGGGATGCATTCGACCTAACTTCCCCAAACTATCTGAAACCCACGCCTTGGGTAGCTGCCCAAAACGATCCAACCACTTTTTTCCGTAACCCGGTTTCTACTTCCAACAGCGTTATGGTTGACGGAGGAGGCGATTTTGGCTATTTTAAATTGGGCTATACCCGCAATACAGAAGAAGGAATTCTGCCCAACAGCAAGATTAATAAGGATTTTATCAACTTTGGTGCGGGGTATAACATCACCAAGAAACTAACGGCTACCGCTTCTATCAACCTTTCCAGTGTTCGTGGCTTGGGAAGGTACGGCACGGGCTACGATGACAAAAACATCGCAACAAACTTCCGCCAATGGTGGCAGACCAATGTCGATGTCAAGGAGCAACAGGCCGCGTATGAACGCACGGGTGGCAAAAACATCACCTGGAACTGGGCTAACCCAACTGACCCTGCTGGCCGAGTGCCCATTTATTGGGACAATCCCTACTTTACCCGAAATAAAAACTACGAGAGCGATAGCCGCCTGCGGTATTTCGGTAATGTCGGCCTGAATTACAAGATTACCGACTGGCTTGAAGTGCTGGGCAGAACGTCGTTCGATACCTATAGTGAATTGCAGGAAGAACGATATGCGGTAGGAAGTCTTTCTCCTTCTCAGTATATCCGGTTTAACCGGACTTTCAGTGAAAATAATTATGACCTGATGGCCAATGTTAACACCAACCTATCTGAAAGCTTTAGCTTAAAAGGCGTGTTAGGCACTAATATCCGCAGAACGAGAACGGAATCCGTGTACGCCTCAACGAACGGTGGGTTAGTAGTTTCCGAATTGTATGCTTTATCCAACTCCAGCAATTCTATTCAAGCGCCTATCGAAAAGGATTCGCTCTTGCAAGTGAATGGCCTCTATGCCAGCGTAACGCTAGGATTTAAAAATATGGTGTTCCTGGATTTGGCAGCCAGAAGAGACGAAGCCTCCTCGTTGCCTAAAGGGAAAAATGCCTACTATTACCCATCCATTTCTGGCAGTTTCGTTTTCTCGGAGCTGATGGATAATCAGAACTGGCTAACCAGTGGGAAGATAAGAGCCAATTACGCAGAGGTAGGCAATACGGCTCCCCCTTACAGTACGACAGATACTTACGACAAGCCTACCATCTTTGGTTCTACCACCCTTTATTCCGTTTCCGGAACAAAGAACAATCCTGAATTGAGGCCAGAGCGAACTAAAAACGTTGAGGTAGGTCTGGAAGTGGCTTTTTTACAGGGACGTGTGGGCTTTGATGCCTCCTATTACAAGTCCAACACCATCGATCAAATCATTCCGATAAGTATATCCAGGGCTACGGGCTACAGTTTTAGATATATCAACGCGGGCAACGTAGAAAACCGGGGTGTTGAAGTAGCTGCTTTTATAACACCAATCAAAACCTCCGCCTTTTCGTGGACCATCAATGTAAACTGGGCTAGAAACCGGAATGAGGTCAAAGAACTGTATCCTGGCATTGAGAATTTACAGTTAAACACTTTGTCTTTACAAGCGGGCGTTTCGCTCAATGCCGCGCTGGGTCAACCCTACGGCACTATTCGGGGTCAGAACTTTGTGTTCAATGATCAAGGGCAGAAAATGGTAGGATCCGATGGCTACTACCTGAAATCGGCCAACTCCAACGACATTATTGGCAATGTGAATCCCGACTGGACTGGCGGGGTGAATAATACCTTTAAATACAAATCTGTCTCTTTCAGCTTCCTGATTGATACCCGGAAAGGTGGAAGCGTCTTCTCGTTGGATCGATACTACGGACTGGCTACAGGTGTTTCGCCCGAAACTACCGTACTGAATGATTTGGGCAATCCAGTTCGTAATAGCCTTGGCGATGGAGGCGGATATATTGTACCAGGGGTGAAAGAAGATGGCTCGCCGAACGATATACGCAAAAGCGCGTCGAACTACGGCCTCTTCGGATACGTCCGGAATCCGGCGGCAGCGTTCGTATACGATGCTAGCTACGTAAAACTAAGGGAAGTAGCGCTGACCTATTCCTTGCCACAATCTCTCCTTTCTAGAATTGGCCATTTCAAAGGCATTGATATATCAATCATTGGCCGAAATCTGATGATCCTCCACAAAAATCTTCCAGACGCCGATCCAGAAGACAACATGGGCTCTGGCAACTTGCAAGGATACCAGGTAGGCAGCTATCCGACTACCCGGAATATTGGTTTTAACGTCAAATTCAGATTATAATAGCTATCCCTATGAAAAAGATACTCACCCTTGTTCTTGTCTTTCTGATCGTTACTTCTTGCCAGAATGAACTGACTGAGCTCAATACCAACCCGAAGCGTGCCCTTATTGTACCGGGAGAAACGCTGTTTTCTAGTGCTGAGAAGAGCCTGACCGATGCAGTCGCCAGTGGCAATGTGAATACCAACATCTTCCGACTGTTGTCGCAGCAATGGGCTCAGACTACCTACACCGATGAAAGTCGGTATGATCTGGTCACCAGGAATATTCCGCAAACCTTCTGGAATATCATGTACCGTGACGTACTCCGGGATTTGCTGGAAGCGAAAAACTTGATTGGAAAGCAGGATCCGCTCTATAACGATCCGATTATTATCAAAAACAAATTGGCGGTGATTGAAATATTGAGTGTATACACATATTCTATTCTCGTCAATACGTTTGGCAATATCCCGTATTCGCAGGCGCTGGATATCAATACGGCTAATCCTAAGTACGACGATGCCGCCACCATCACCAATGATTTGTTTACCCGGCTAAATGCTGCGCTGGCCTCACTAGAAGTTGCCACAGAGAGTTTTGGCGATGCAGACCTGGTGTATGGCGGCGATGTAGTTAAATGGATGAAGTTTGGTCACTCGCTAAAATTAAAAATGGCTATGATCCTGGCCGATGCCGATCCAGCCAAAGCGAAAACCTTTGTAGAGCAGGCGGCTCCCCACGTGTTTACGTCCAATGCCGACAACGCCGTGTTTAAATATCTTCCAGCCCCTCCCAACACCAATCCGATCTGGGTGGATCTGGTGCAGAGCGGGCGGCAAGATTTTGTGGCGGCCAATACGCTGATCGATAAAATGAATACCCTGATTGATCCCCGGCGAGCGTTTTATTTTACCCCACTAAAAGATGACACCTTCAAAGGGGGAACATACGGTGCAAGCAACAGCTATCCGTCCTTTTCAAAACCGGGAGAAATGATCGTTGCACCAACCTTCGAAGCCTTACTGTTGGATTATTCCGAAATAGAGTTCTACTTGGCCGAAGCCCTGGAAAGAGGCTTTAGTCTTGGAGCCGTTCCTGGCACTGCTGAGACGCATTACACCAATGGAATTACTGCTTCGTTGTCCTATTGGGGCGTAAGTCAAGAAGACATTGACAAGTATGTAGCCATGGAAGCGGTTGCCTATGCTACGGCCTCGGGCAATTACAAGGAAAAAATTGGCACCCAAAAGTGGATCGCTTTGTATAATCGGGGCTACGATGCCTGGACCGAATGGAGAAGACTGGATTATCCGACCCTGAAAGTACCCAGCAATGCGGTTCTTCCGAGCATTCCTGTCCGCTATACGTATCCCGTGTTAGAGCAAAACCTCAATACCACCAATTATAATGAAGCTGCCGCAACAATAGGCGGTGATAAAGCAGCTACCAAGCTTTTCTGGGATAAATTTTAAGGAAGAGCCAGCCAACGGCGTTCTGGTAAACACATCTCAGTAATTTGTTTTAAGCATTTTGTTCATAAAAACAGCCCAGCATTCTCACTAAAGAGTGCTGGGCTGTTTTTGTATAACCAGGCTTTAGGACTGAGAGCGTAGATAGAACAAATAGCTTTTCCACGAAATAACACCCGTGAAATAAAATACCCAGGCTTATCTTACACTCGCCACAGCGCTGAATTCCTACGTGTTTGCCACTATTCTTTTCCTGCCTTATATTCGGGTATTATACCGTTTTCGATTGATCATTATCCTATCTAACATCTGAATATAGCCTGCCCTATTACGGCCCACTAGAGATTATAGACTATTTGAAATCAGACGCTTATCAGCCTCTTAGCCAGCTACTAGCAATCAACTGAGCGCTCTTAAGATTAAAATTGTTTCTTCCATGAGTTTTCAACTAAATGTCTTCTCCTTCACCCTCTTGCTTGCTGGCTTGGCTACTGCCGCAATGGCCGTACTGCTGCTGCGTCGACTGGAAGCGGTAGTATGGTGGTTTGGTGTGATGATGCTGACGATTGCCATCTGGGCAGTCAGTTACGGATTTGAGCTTTCCAGCAACACACTTGACAAAATGCTTTTCTGGGTTAATCTGGAGTACCTGGGTGTAGCGCTGGTGCCTGCCTTTTGGATCGTATTTGTCCTCCATTATATTGGTAAGGAGCATTGGCTAACCCGCTTAAATGTTAGCCTGGTATTTTCGGTCCCTGCGTTGACCTTGCTGCTGGTCTGGACTAATCATTGGCATCATCTGCATTATGTTCGCGTTTCGGTAGATCCCAATGGCCCTTTTCCCATGTTGGTCATCAAACCAGGCATGTGGTATCGGGTACATACCATTTATTTTTACCTTATGCTGGCTTGGGGCAATTACTTGATCGTGTCTGCATTCAGTAAAGCCGATGCCGTTTACCGTAAGCAGCACATCCTTATTCTGATTGGTGCCTTTCTTCCCTGGTTAGCTAATTTAATTTACTTGCTAGAGGTAAGGCCATTCAAATACATAGACCTCACGCCGTATGCCTTGATGATAACCGCCCTGATGGTTAGCTTTGGCTTGTTTCGACTCAAACTATTTGACCTTATTCCTGTAGCACGAGAAAAGGTAATTGAAGCCATGCGGGAAGGCGTGCTGGTTTTAAA
>JAZKGK010000005.1:0-6511 GCA_040385915.1 Bacteroidota bacterium | reverse complement strand
CTGTAGCACGAGAAAAGGTAATTGAAGCCATGCGGGAAGGCGTGCTGGTTTTAAACGCCCAGGATCGCATTGTTGATGTTAATTCCCCCATGAAGAAGTTGCTGATGCCAGATGCTGCCCCGTACATTAGCAAAGATCTGGTTTCGCTGTTGCCTCAAGCATGGAAATTGCACCACATGATACAAGAGCGCATCGACCGTACCATTGAAATCGAGCAGAAACAAGACGATTCCATCCGGTTTTGGGAAGTAAACGGCACCGCACTCTTTGAAAAGAACACCGTTTACAGCGGCTCCATCCTACTTTTCAGAGATATTACGGAACGTAAACTAACAGAGCAACGCATCACTGCCGTGTCCGACCTGCTGTCGGGCGTATTAGACAGTTCGCTGTCGGGCGTCATGGTTTTTCAGTCGGTACGGAACGAGCAAAGACAGATAGTGGATTTTACTTGCCTGGCGGCCAATCAACGGGCGTATACCATTGTGCCCTGGCCTACCCCATCATTGGTGGGTTACAGTTTGCTTGAAATAACCAACTTCGACCAGGAAAGCAAAATAGCGGAATCGTATAAGCAGGTCGTGGAAACAGGAAATGCACTACAGGAAGAAATGAGCTTTTTCTTGCAAGGCAAATCTTATTGGCTTCAGCTGGCAGCCGTCAGGTTAAACGATGGCTTTACAGTCACCCTTTCGGACATTACCGAACGGAAAGCGACCGAAGATATGCTCCGGCAAAATGAAGCCAACCTGTCAGCACTCATCGAAAATACGCGGGATGCCATTTGGTCCGTTGATCGCCAATATCGTTTTACCACCCTAAATTCGGCCTTCAGACAAGCCTTTGGCTTATTTACCGGTGCTACACCTAAGGTGGGCGATGTGTTAAATTTTCAATTATTGCCAACTGAAAAAGCGGTGCTTTGGCAGAGCTATTATGAACGAGCCTGGAAGGGAGAAGCCTTTACCATTGAAACACCCCTTCAATTGAAGAATAAGACTTTTATTATTGACCATTCGTACAATCCCATTCGAAATGAGCAGGATGAGGTAGAAGGCATTACCGTCTTTGGCCGAGACATCACCCGGAGAAAAGAAGCCGAAAAAGAAGTGCAACTGGCCCGAGAAGCAGCAGAAAGTGCCAATCAATTCAAAACTCGTTTCCTGGCTAATATGAGCCACGAAATACGCACACCCATTAATGCCATTCTGGGTTTTGCTGAAATCTTGCAAAAGCAGAACCAGAATCAGCAACACGAGGAATACCTGAACTACATTCTTTCGGCGGGCGATACCCTGCTGAAGCTCATTGGTGATGTGCTAGACCTGACCAAGATTGAAGAGGGAAAAATGAGCTTAGTAGAAGAAAGCTTTCACTTTCAGGCAGTACTCACTTCGGTACTTTACCCGTATCACTTTCGTGCCCAGGAAAAAGGACTTGCTTTCGAACTACATTTTGATGCCACTATTCCTCTTTTCCTGATTGGCGATGCCGGAAAGGTTTGCCAGTTAGTCATCAATCTGATCGGCAATGCGCTTAAGTTTACCAAAGAAGGCTGTATCAGAGTGGAATTTACCCGACAGACAAACCCGGAGGCAGACCCAGCAAAAATACTTATCCATGTGGCCGTTTCCGATACCGGAGTGGGCATTCCGGCAACCCAGCAGGAGAAGATATTCCAAAGCTTTACGCAGGCTGATGCCTCTATTAACCGCGAATTTGGCGGTTCTGGCCTGGGTCTCACGATTGTAAAAGAGATAGTGCAACTGGTGGGCGGTCAGATAGGCGTCATTAGTCCGGCATTGAAGCCTCATCCGCAAGGCGGTTCAGGCAGTACTTTCTGGTTTACCTTTCCCCTGAAGGAAGATACGATGCGAACCATTACCAAGGAAGAACCCAGGGTGGAAGAATACCATTTTGAAGGAGTGAAAATTCTGATGGTAGAAGACAACCAGGTAAACCAACGCCTGGCGAAACTTATTTTAGAAGAGGTTGGCTGCACCGTAGTGATCGCTAACAACGGAAAAGAAGGCGTCGACCAGATTAGTCAGCAGGCATTCGACCTGGTGTTTATGGATGTACAAATGCCGGTGATGGATGGCTACAAAGCAACCCGCATCATCCGGATGATAAACCAACAAATACCAATTGTGGGACTGAGCGCCAATGTGTATCAGGAAGATATACAGCAGTGCCTCAAAGCGGGGATGAATGATTATTTGGGTAAACCTTACAGTGCCGATAAGCTCATTCAAAAGCTTCGTAAATGGGTAAATAAGCCCATCACTTCTTCACAGCCACCAGCGCAAACCATCATTCCCGTGACCGAAGACCAGCACATTAACTTGCATTTTATTGAAGAGATCACAGGAGGCCAACTCAATAAAATGAAGGAGTTTGTCGAAAGCTTTCTGGAGGTGGAAGAAGAATTCGCGGCGGCCTTAGAAGATTGGCTTCAGTACCAGGACAAGCAGTTTTTACCTACCAGTGCTCACAAAATGAAGTCCTGCGTATATATGGTCGGGTTAGAAAACCTGCAAGACCCATTGGCCAAACTCGAACAACACAGCAAGCATGGAAACGTACAAGAAATAACCCAACTGTGCCACCAATTAAAGGAAGTATGTAAAGAAGCCGAGGCAGAATTGAAAAAGCACTTGTCTCAGTGGTAGTTTCAAAAGCCGTCATCCCCTTTGGCCGTTCCGACGCCTATTGCTTGCTGACCCAATGCATTGACGAAGGTAAACCTGGTAAGAAAGCATTGACCAGATCTGGCTGGCAATGTAGCTGGACAGCCCTGGCTTCAGCAAAATCAAAATAAGCAAGGGCATTGAAATAATCTTCCCATAAAAACGTTCAAACGACAAATGCGCTGACGTTTATCATTGCTGCTAAGGATCGATAGACTCACCATTTCCATTTCCTCTAAAAACCTCCTAACTTGCGGGTTATAATTTTCATTCTTTAAAGCTTCTCATGCACAATCCATTCAAGGCTTCATTGGCCGGCTATATTTGCTTATTAGGGTTACTAACTCTTTTTTCGTGTGAGAAAGACAGCGATATTGGGTTAGAGCTGCACAACCAGGATGAGCAATTCAAAACGTATTTTACGGATACCGTTACCGTTCTTACCTCTACCGTTCTGATTGATTCCATTAATACGACGAACGCTCCCTACCTGATTGCAGGGCGCTATGTTGATTCTCGGCTAGGCAAGATTAGCGCCAAGAGCTTTTTTGAGGTTGGCATGGATCATGCTATCGATCTAGGCACTAAGCCAGTATTCGATTCTTTGGTGCTGTTGCTCAAGTATGCTTATAGCTACGGAGATACCAACCAGGTACAGCAACTGAGCGTACATCGGCTTGACAACAAGTTGAATCCCAATAAAAAATACTATAGCAAAGAGAGTGTGTCTTATGAAAGCACGCCCCTTGGCTCAGTTGCCCAACCTTTCAAAGCCCGCCCCCGCAGAGGCAAAAAGCTGAGTATCCGCTTACCCGACGAGTTGGGAAAAGAAATTGTAGCAAAAACCCTGAATAAAGACTTTTCGCATAGCAACCCTAATCTCGATTTCATCAATTATTTCAAAGGTTTGGCTTTAGTACCTGGCGAAAATGACAATGCTTCAGTAATAGCCTTCGTTGCCGACACTTCAGCCATTGTTAGATTATATTACCACGTAAATGAAGCAGGCTTAGAAAAAAAGACGTATGATTTTAAAGTAAGTGCTGGGAAGACTCATTTTCATCAAATTATCAGCGACCGTAGTGCGACCTTATTGACAGGACTAAAAAATGCTTATGATGCAGTGGAGGCCAAATCCACTGGTAATGAAACGTTTATTCAAGAGGGAATCGGCTTATATACCCGCATCGATATTCCTTATTTAAATACCTTCAATGACGCTGGGCGTATTATTGTGAATAGTGCCAGACTCGTCATCAGGCCCGTCAGCGGAACCTACCGCCGTGGTACGCCACCACCTCGTTCACTGATAATGTACCTGGTCAATGCCAGAAATAGGCTAGCACCCGATAAGACTTTTCCTGAAGTTCCTCAGGAAGGCGTACCTTATCTGGCTGACGAAATTAATGGTCTCCACTATTATAGTTTTCCCTTTACTTATTATATCAATACAGAAGTTCAAAACAATGTTAGATCACAGTATGGACTATTGTTAGCTTCGACTAATATGCAATTTAACCCTGTCCTAAAACAGCAAATTTATGAATCTGCCCAAGTTAGTGTAGAAAGGCTTATTATGGGGGGCAATCACCATTCAGAAGCCTCAATTAAATTAGAGCTGACCTATACTTTGGTAAAGTAGGCCTAATAAGAATTAATTGCGCAGCTTGTGTTTACTTAAAATCAATAGTGAAAAAGGAATCCCTCCTTAGCAGCAGATGTTCACTGCTAAGGAGGGATTCCTTTTTCACTCTGGGCGTAGCTTACTTATTAAAGCAGTCCATTAATCCAACACGCCCAAGCTATCCAGTTCTTCTATACTAATGGTTGGGTCTGTATGCTGGACTTTAACCTTATAAGCGGCCAGTTGTCCAGTTTTACGGGCTTTATCTGCTGAACTAAAGGCTTTATTGCCCCCAACTGCCGGAATGGTAGCTTGATAAAGGTATCGCTTGCCATTCACGTTCACGGTATAACCCCAGCCATCCCCAGATCTAAAAGTAATGACATCCACCAGAACCGAATTGGCCTGTTGAATGTCATTACTTTCTTTGCTGGTATTTCTTTCCTTATATGCCTTTTTCTCCTGACACGAAAGAAGATTCAGGCCCAGTAGTAAGCCCATGAATAGGAACTTACTTTCTGTCCGCCTAAGCGCCTGAATACTACCAAATATCATCTGTAGGAGCTACATAAGTAGCCGTAGGTTCAAAACTCCAGAAATCGTCATAAGGTCCAACACCAGTACCAAAGTAACCCTTTTCACCAATGGCAAAACCTACTGCACTACTACGGGCATTTCCCTCGAAATCGTGTTTTTGTAGCCAGACACCTTTAGTAGCGCCAGCCGGATCGAATTCCCAGCAATCTTTACTGCTTCCGCCAGTAAGGTATCCCTTACCATTAATAGCAAAAGCTACTGCACCGACTTTTCCGGTGGTACCAGAAGGCAAATCATTTTGTCTCGTCCATTTGCCTGTACTCGTGGCTGGGTCAAACTCATACAAGTCGATTGGAGAGCTATTATTGGTAGTGCCTGTACCAACGTAAGCCTTGGCTCCTATAACAAATACTACGGCGCTATTCCGTTTAGACCCAGCAAAATCGGATTTTTGTACCCAAGCTCCCATAGGTGCGTTATTGACATCAAACCCGTTCGAGACATCAGCTGGATTAAATTCCCACATATCGCCTCGGTTAGTAATAGCGGTTGTATCGTCTGTATCCTGACCTAAGCCGGTTCCTATATATCCCTTGCCTTCAATAGCAAAACCTACGGCATTTTTCCGGGCTAACGGTCTTTTAATGCCCATATTCTCTCCCAGGTCGGCTTTTCTCACCCAGCGATTCTCTGCTGAATCGTATTCCCAGAAATCTCTCAATATCTGACTGTCTTCATTTTGGCCAGTGCCCAAATAGCCTTTGCTACCAATAGAAAACCCTACTGCTTGGTTTCGAGTTTGGCCAGCAAAATCAGCTTTTTGAGTCCAGCTATCGTTTTCTGCATTGTATTCATAGAAGGTTTTCAACCTGAGGCTGCCACTATTATAACCAGTACCGATATACGCTTTATTACCAATGGTAAAAGCTACCGCACCCGAGCGAGGAGCTCCACTAAAGCCTCCAGGCTTTTCTCTCCAGTTGCCAATCAATTCTTCGGTTTTAGTTTTGCAGGAGCAAAGACCCAGTATGAGGGCAAAAACTAAGTGGGATTTTTTCATAAAGTAATTTTTGTAAAACAACGATCAAGTTATAATTAAGTGTAAATATTCAATTTTAGCGCGAAAATTCATTTTTCAGTCTCTACTGAATGGCAATACAAACCCTTGCCTTCAATAGTAGGCAATACGTCAAAGTTATAGTAATCAGACTATTGACACATAGCAAGCTGCTGTAGTAAGCCTACCAAGTAAATTATTTCGCAAAAATACGTAAGAAGCTTGAGCAAAAATAGCGTGACCGGCTTCATTCTCATTCCAGCCTTGTATTTGGTAAAATAGGGCGAGGGAAAAACGTTGAGAGAATGGGGTATTAACGGACTTCACAAAAATAGCCATTTTTTGAGCTAAACACCTGTATGAAAGAAGTATAATTAGGTATGGAGGCAATAGTCGTGAGCATAACAAGCGTGGTAGATAAATACTGAATTGGCTAGTAAACGACCATTCAGTAATTTTCGTATTTAAAATGCTTATTACTGACTACAAAACTAGCCTATAGAATGGGTTTGGGGAAGTAGGGCGATCGCAGCCATTGAATTCTAAGGCACTTGTCTGGGTAGGTTATACATTAGCGAACCGCCTTGGAGAGTATCAAGACAG
>JAZKGK010000004.1:0-30088 GCA_040385915.1 Bacteroidota bacterium | reverse complement strand
TGCTTGTGTGGAGTTCATGAAACAATTCCACCTGGTCGATAGCGAATATCTCATTAACGAAGAACTACAAGCGCAGCATACCATACTGGCCGAAGGTGCCCAAGGTTCTCTGCTGGATATTGACTTTGGCTCTTATCCTTTCGTGACCAGCTCCAGCACTATGGCCGCTGGTGCTTGTACTGGTTTGGGCATTGCGCCTAACCACATTGCCGAAGTATATGGTATTTTCAAAGCCTATTGTACCCGCGTAGGTAGTGGCCCATTCCCGACAGAGCTACTGGACGAAACGGGCGAAACGCTGCGGAAAGAAGGCAACGAATTTGGCTCTACCACTGGCCGACCACGCCGCTGCGGTTGGCTCGACCTACCAGCACTGAAATACGCCGTGATGATCAATGGCGTCACTCAACTGGTGATGATGAAAATTGATGTGCTGAACAAATTTGATGAGATCAAGGTGTGTACGCATTACCGCATGGCTGATGGAACAGTAACCGAACAAATACCGCACGATATGCTGGACGGCACTATTGAGCCTATTTACAAGACCTTCAAAGGTTGGAAAACCGACTTGAAAGCTGTGCATAGTTTTGAGCAATTACCAAGTGCAGTTGCCACTTACATTGCCTTCCTCGAAGAATCACTCGGATTGCCGATTAACTTCCTTTCTACCGGTCCTGATCGGGTAGCTACCTTGCAACGCGAAGCCGTATTGAAATAAATATCCAGACTTGTGTTTATCATTCGCCCTTGTGGAATCAATTCTGCAAGGGCGTTTTTATGTAAATGAGTGTTCGATAATATGCCTATCAACGCATTTACTTAGTCCTGTGAGTCCTTGCTTTGAGCTATTTTTTCTCCCCGACTCAGGGCATTGGCAAATAAGGTAGTCATAAAGTTTTTACCGAATTCAATTGCCTCGTCTTCGCTTTTGAAACCCGTTTTTAATGCCTGGGGTTGGTGAAATTCATTGTCGGGATCGCCCGCATAATAGTATAAATGATAATTGGCTTTACCCCGATAGCCTTTGTTGACAAGTCCTAGCCAGATGTCGTAGCGCTCTCCGTTAACAGTAATCCTTCTTTTAATGATTCGCATAAGTTGTGAGTTTAATTGAGCAAGGAGGCAATTTACAAGCACTTAGCCGAAATCCCCAATCCGACCTGTTTTTAAGCGGATAGGCATTCGTTTGCAGGCCTTTGTATTTAACAAAACAGACCTATAAACGAATGCCTATATTAAAGCCTAGTGAGCTGCTTCTGCTGGATTAATTTTGGTTTGGCCTTTTTTGATTAACAAGACAAAAGGAACGCAGACAAGGAAGAATCCGCCTAGCATCAGAAACACATCCATATAGGTCAGAATCATTGTCTGTTTATAAATAGTGCCTTCTAAGGCTCCGTACATTTGTTTTTGGGCTTGCATCAAAGTAGATCCTTTGGCCATAAAACTACGCGTAAGCATCGTAAGTCGTTCCTGCACAGTTGGGTCGTAGACGGACAGGTGACTGAGTAAATTGCTGCGGTGGGTATAGGCTCGTTGCGTAATGTAGGTAGAGATAATGGCTACCCCGAAAGCACCACCCAACTGCCGCATCATCGCTGTAATGCCCGCTCCCTGCGCAATGTCTTTCCCTTTTAATGCCGATAGCGATAGTGTAGTGATGGGAACAAAGAGCAGTCCCAGACCCAATCCACGAATAATGAGAGGCCAGTAGAAATCATCTTCGCCAGTCAAAGGCGTAAGGACTTTGTAGGTCATGAAGGTGAATACGAAGAAGAGTGTAAAGCCTACGGCAATCATATATTTCTGCGAAACTCCTTTGGCAATCAGTTTACCCACTATTGGCATCATAAATCCGGTACATAAAGCACCCGGAATGAGCAGTGCCCCGGTTTGTAAGGAAGTAAATCCAAGAATGCTTTGGGTAAATACCGGAATTATAAATACCGAAGCGTATAAACCAAATCCTAATACAAAAGATAAAATAGTACCAATAGCCAAAGTAGGGTTTTTCAGTACCCGCAAATCCACAATTGGGCGTTCTGCCGTCAATTCCCGCCAGATAAATCCGATAATACCCAGAATGGCAGCCATGGTAAATGCCGTAATGTAGGGCGACTCAAACCATTCTTCCCGTTCGCCTTGCTCCAGTACCAATTGCAGCGATCCGATCCCAACAACCAATAAGACAATGCCCAGCCAATCTACTTGTGAAGCGGACATCTTTGCTGCGGCAAATTTTGGGTTTTTAATAAACCTAAGCGTCAGCATGGTAGCAATTATACCAATGGGCAAATTGATGTAGAAAATATAGGGCCAGGAAGCATTGTCAATAATGTAGCCGCCCAGTGTTGGCCCTAGCGTTGGTCCGATCACTACGCCCATTCCGTACAAAGCGCCCGAAAGTCCGCGTTGTTCAGGCGGAAAAGTCTCGAACAGAATGGTTTGGGAAGTGGCCAGCAAAGCCCCGCCACCAATGCCCTGTACAAAGCGGAAAAAAACCAGTTCCCAGATATTAGTAGAATTCCCACAGAGAACCGACGCCACGGTAAACAAGATAACGGAGGCAGCGAAGTAGTTTTTTCTGCCAAACTGATTGGAAAGCCAGCCTGCCATGGGTACAATAATTACGTTGGCAATACCATAGGCAGCTATTACCCAACTTACTTCGCTCAGCGTCGCACCCAAGTTGCCCATTAGCTGCGTAAGGGCTACGTTCACAATAGATGTATCGATCAGTTCTAGCAACGTGCAGAGGATAACCGTTACCGCAATGAGCCATTTCTTGTAACCAGTCTCATAAGTAGTTTCAACCATGGGAGTATATGAGTTTAAGAGTTGAGGAGTTTGGGAGTTATAGCGCAAAGGATTTGTGAAATCTCAAACTCCTCAACTCCCAAACTCTTAAACTTAATTAAGGTTGACTACTACTTTTACGTTCATGCCGGCGCGTAGCGGGTGCTCCGTTTCCTGCTGGTCAATCACAATTTTTACCGGAACGCGCTGCACTACTTTTACAAAATTTCCACTGGCATTATCGGGCGGAAGCAGGGCGAAACGGGCTCCGGTGGCGGCAGCGATTGATTCCACTTTTCCTTGAAACGCTAGGTCTGGGTAAGCATCCAACTCCACGGTTACGGTTTGGCCTACCTTCATTTTTTCTAGTTGCGTCTCCTTAAAGTTGGCCGTTACCCATACATCGCCGTTGCCTACAATGGAGAAAAGCAACTGTCCCGCTTGTAGAAATTGCCCTGGTTGAATGCTTTTTTTAGACACATACCCGTCAGCAGGAGCGGTAATGGTGGCGTAGGAAAGTTGAAGCTTGGCAAAATCCAGGTCAGCCTGCCGTTGTTTTACAATTGATTCAGCAACTGCAATTTGCTCATGGGCAGCACCTTGTTGCATTTGCGTGGCATTCTTCTGTTTCCGAATGGCATCCAGTTGGCTTTCTGCGGCCTCTACCTGAACCTGAGCCGTTTCTTTCTCCGCTTTAGCATTATCAAATAACTGCTGGGTAATGGATTTGTCGGCCAATAGTTTCTCATAACGAGTATAGTCCAGGCTCACTTTATTTAGCTTTACCTTGGCGGCTTGCAGGTTGCTCGCCGCTGTCTGGATATTAGCCCCGGCAGTAGCGGTATTCGCACCAGCCGATACCGCATTAGCCTTAATCACTTCTACGTTGGCCAGGGCATTATCCAGGGCTGCCTGTGCCTGCTGGACTTTTATTTTCAAATCATTATCATCCAATTTGAGTAAAATCTGGCCTTTTTTTACCTGCTCATTATCCTTAATGGGTAATTCGACCACGTATCCTGCAATGCGGGGCAGTACCGGGCTGATATTGCCCTCCACTTGCGCGTCATCCGTGTCTTCGTAGTGCTGGGCATAGTTGTATTTTTTGAATCCGAAAATAACTGCGCCCAGGATGGCTACCCCGAAAATGATAGGAAAAACCAGGCTTTTTTTCTTGACTTCCGTTGCTTGAATTACTTCTGCTTCCATAGGGTGAAATGGTTATTAACAATGAACAATAAACAGTTAACAAGGAACACATTGAAAAGTTAATTGATCATTGATAGTTGTTAATTGATTACTGTTAATTGTTAATTGTTAATTGATCAGCTCCGATAGCTTTTTGCAGTCGTTGGTAGGCTAGTTCGGCATCGGCGCGGGCAGTTTCGTAATTGATTTGAGCCTGTAATCGCAATACATTGGCGTCTAGCAGATCGGTCAGGAGGGCTACCCCATTGGTGTAACGCGATTGGGTGGTACGGTAATTTTCGTTGGCTTGCGCTACCGACCGTTTGGCGACTTCAATCTTCTCGTGGGCTTGCTGCATCGAGAGGAAGTTCTGGTTTACTTCCATCCGAATATTGTCCGACAATTGATCAGACTGGACTTGGTTCTGTAGTGCCACCGATGTCGCTTCGGCTACCTGGTTCTTGTTCGTAAATAAGTTGGTCAGGTTATAACTAAGTGTAATGCCGGCTGCCCAAGTATCTTTGAACTGATCTTGCTGAGGAAAAACCCGAGCGTTAGGCCGGTTGTAGAGATAGCTGGCGTTCAGGTAAATAGATGGGTAGTAATTACTTTTGGCTGCGGCTACGTTGCTAAGCGAGGATTGGCTTCTCATGTCAGCCGCTTTCAAATCTTTCCGGTTGCTAATGGCCTGCTGTAGATAATTATCCAGCGACTCCATAGTTTTGGGAGCAAATAGCGTCACCGTGTCCACCATTATTTGAGTGCCAGTAGGTAAGCCCAGCATAATGCCCAGGTTGTAACTCGCTACTTTGAAGTTATTATTCACATCAATTTGCGACAATTCTATATTGGACAGGAGCAACTGGCTGCGTAGTACGTCATTGCTAATGGCCAGTCCCTGTTTTTCGAAGTTCTGGATATTGGTAATCTGCTCGTTCAACTGGAGGATGTTTTCCTGCACCAACTTCCGCGACGCATCAATTTTGTATAAATTGTAATAAGCATTGGCGATGTTAAGTACCACTTCTGACTTGTCTTTCTCATAATCCAATTGACTGGCTCGTTCCAGGTACTTCGCCGACTCTGCTGCATTTTTCATTCTGAAACCTGAAAACAAGGGTTCACTTACTGATACGCTGTTGTTATATTGATTAAGAATCTGAGGGTTGAGCGCCAGTGGTTCTGTTGCTCCAGGAAACGCTACCGTAAATGGCGTTATGTTATTGCTGAGGCGTGTGTAAGACGAATTCAGGCTTACTACAGGAATCATCGCCGCCTTGGTTTGCTTTGTTCGGGCTTCGTAAGTAGCCAAACGCCCCCGGCTCAACTTCAGCATCTTGCTGTATTCCAGTCCAAGCTTAACGGCCTGATCCAGCGTAAGGGTCTGTACTTGCTGGGCTTGTATAGATAGTGGGAAAATCAGCCACAGTAGCCATATTTTCCCTGCTAGCGCTAAAGCGGTATGATTAACTTTCCAGTCAAAGAATAGGAGACTATTGTTTTTCAGAGCCATAAGAGTATCGTTTGATGCTTATTGTAGATTTATCTTTCGCTGGTTGTATGGTTTACATGGAACTATTGCTAGGCTGACGCATTTTTGGGGGTTAGATGCGCATGCAATAGGTCTTTCAAATGGTTTTGTAAGCGTGTTTGAATTTTTACGCTGGATACTGATTCAGTAGGGTCAAGGTTCATGAGTTTAGAACATAGCGCAGCAGAGTTTATCAACTGTGAAATAGTGCCGAAAATGGTTCCAACCGTCATTTCCACATCTACTTCCCTGAATATCTTTTTCTCCTGCCCTTCATGGATAATGCGAATAATTTCCTGCGCATTCAGCAAGAGTATGTCAGTAATAACATTGGTCATCTCACTGCGTTGGTGCAAAGAAATTTCGCGATGGATAATTCTATGAATGCAATTATTGGTTAGTATTTTCTCTACATATAAGTCAATTACATTATTTAGTTTTTCAGCCGGACTAATAGGTGTTTCAGCAATAAGCTGAAGCTTTTCCCTGGTTTTATTTACCCGCTGATCTACCATTGTCTCAAACAGTTTTTCCTTGGAACCAAAGTAATAGGACAGCATGGCTACGTTTATGCCCGCTTTGGCAGCTAGCATCCGGGTAGAGGTGCCTTCAAATCCGTGTTCGGCAAACAACTCTTCTGCCACTTCCAATATTCTTTCTTTCTTGTCCATTATGATTCTTATATAGTAAGGCGTGGCAAAATTAATCAAACGATTGAATTAATCAAACGATTGATTAATTTTTTGAAGATAATATTTTCTGCCTTATATAAAATGAACAATAAAGCTCAGATAGCTAGTACTTTAGATAGAATAGAACAAAAATTGCTCTTGTTTTTAGCAAATAGATTGCGGGGGCTATTAGCGGGCAAAAACACTTCTAAAAGATACGCATTTAACCGAATGTTCCTTAACTTTGTCAGAATCCCGACTTTTTTGAAGCAGGAATCAACGTCATCTATTTCACGAGGTTCTTTTTATTGAATGAACGAAGCCATCAAAGCCAAATACGAAGTAGTAATCGGTTTGGAAGTACACGCCCAATTGCTCACTGCAAGCAAAGCTTTTGCCTCGGATTCTGCCGAATTCGGTAGTTTGCCCAATACCAATATCAGTGTAATTACCTTGGGACACCCCGGTACCTTGCCCAAACCGAACAAGAAAGCTGTAGAATATGCGGTTCGGATGGGTTTGGCTTGTGGCTCAACCATTACGCGGTATAACTTATTTGCCCGTAAGAATTATTTCTACCCTGACTTACCCAAAGGCTACCAAATTACGCAGGACAAAACCCCTATTTGCCAGGGTGGCGAAGTGTTCATTAAAGTCAATGGCGTCGAAAAAACCATTAACCTTACGCGGATACACATGGAGGAAGATGCGGGCAAATCGATGCACTTGGCTGGCGAAGTAGATACACTGGTTGACTTTAACCGTGCTGGCGTTGCCCTGATCGAAATTGTGTCAGAGCCAGAGATGCGGAATTCAGACGAAGCCTATGCGTACCTCACCGAAGTTCGTAAACTGGTTCGCTACCTCGACATTTGCGATGGCAATATGGAAGAAGGCTCGCTGCGTTGCGATGCCAACATTTCGGTGATGCTGAAAGGCAGCAAAGTGTTTGGTACACGCGCAGAAGTGAAGAATATGAACTCGATCCGTAATGTACAGCGGGCGATAGAATTCGAAATAGAACGGCAGATAGAAGTAGTAGAAGCCGGTGGAACCATCTTCCAGGAAACCCGCACCTTTGACGCCAGTACCGGGCAAACGTACGGCATGCGAACCAAGGAAAGTATGAACGACTACCGTTATTTCCCAGAGCCCGATCTGAATCCGATTGTGGTCTCAGAAGAATGGTTAGCGAGTATTCAGGCAACTTTGCCTCACCTGCCCCGCCAGCTTTATGTGAAGTTTGTCAATGATTTTGAGTTGTCCGAATACGACGCAAATTTGCTTACGGACAACAAAGAGATTGCTTTGTTTTTTGAGGAATTGTGTAGCCATACCACTAACTATAAGGCCGCAGCCAATTGGGTAATGGGACCCGTAAAGTCATATCTGAACGAATTGACCCTGCACATTAGCGATTTTCCCCTGACACCTCAACGTTTGGCTGGCCTCATCGCCTTGATTGACAGCAAGAAAGTGAGTCATACCATTGCCTCTCAAACCATCTTTCCGCTGATGATTGATCAGAAGGACAAAACTGCTCTTCAGATTGCCGAAGAGCAACACCTGATGCAAGAGAGCAATACCGATTCGTTGCAAGCGTTTGTTGATGAAGTGCTATCCGGTAATCCGCAAAAAGTGCAGGAGTACCGGAATGGCAAAAAGGGCTTGCTTAGTATGTTTATGGGCGAAGTAATGAAGAAAACCAAAGGCAAAGCCGACCCTAAATTAACCAGTGAACTGCTAACCAAATCGCTGGAAAAAGAACCCGTGAGTTAATAGACAGCGCTATTTTACGAATAATGGCCTTTGTTTACTATTTACGCATGCATAGGCTTATCACTTATCAACTTAAAAGGTTTGCTCCATGAAAAAACTATTGCTAATTGCGATTCTATCTTTTGGCTGGCTGGCCTGTAGTTCAGGCAGTGGCTCGGTAGAAAAAATTGTTGATAAGGATGGATTCCATATCAAGGGGAAAGTAAAGTTTCCTGGTGAGGGAATGGTGGTGTTGCAAAAAATGGAAAATACAGGGATCAAAGGTATTGACTCCGTTAAACTGGGGCCTAATAATAGCTTTGAATTCAAAGGAAAGATCAGTGAGCCAGGTTTTTATAGTATTAACCTGTTTAAAAAGCAAAACATTATTCTAGTACTTGATAAGGGTGAACAATTGGAGATAACCGCTGATGGAAATGCTGAAAAAGGCGCTTTCACAGTAAAGGGCTCCAAAGGAAGCGATTATCTAGTGCAGATAAACCGACTGAAGGATGACTTTGAGGCGAAAGCTGCCCAGTTGACGACAGAGTATACGGCAGCGAACGAAAAGCAGGATGCCGCTACCCAGCAGAAGATCAAGGATCAATTCATGGGTATGAAAAAGACAAACGTAGAAGCCGTGAAAAAACTCATTGATGAAATGGGTACTTCTATTGCAAGCTTGTACGCAACCAATTTTCTTAATCCTGAAGAAGAGGCTGATATGCAGTTTTTAAGCAAATTGGCTAAACGATTTGAGAAGGAAGCAGCACATAGTGCCTATGCAAAGGATTTTGTTAATCAGATAAAAGACTTGGAGAAAAAGATGGCCTTGAGTCCTTCTATTGGCAAACAAGCACCTGAAATTACACTCAACAATGTTGATGGTAAGCAGGTAAGTCTCTCCTCTTTGCGTGGCAAATACGTATTGATCGATTTCTGGGCCTCGTGGTGCAGCCCTTGTCGCCAGGAAAACCCCAACGTGGTGCGGATGTACAATAAGTTCAAAGGCAAAGATTTCGAAATATTAGGCGTATCCCTGGATCAGGACAAGGCAAAATGGCTGGCGGCTATTGAGAAAGATAAACTTACCTGGATGCACGTATCTGACCTGAAAGGATGGCAGTCGGCTGGTGGGCAAGCCTACCAGGTACAATCCATTCCGGCCACCTTCCTGATTGACAAAACAGGCAAAATTATTGCTAAAAACCTCCGTGGAGAGGAATTAGAGAGAAAGATGGAAGAAGTGTTGAATATGAAGTAAGCTGTCAAGCATCTTTTAAAAGCTTTGGTAAAAAAAGTCGGACACCCATCCGGCTTTTTTTATTGTCCTCTACCTGGCAATTGGTAACTTGCGCGCTGTGTATTCATTATGATTTTACTCCTTTTACTCCTATCAATTTGAAAATTGCAATTATTGGCTGCGGTAACATGGGAATGGCCTATGCCAAATCCTTCCTTCAGTACGACCTGGTAAAAAAAGAAAATCTATTGCTGGTAGAGAAAAATGCAGAGCGAATGGAAGCGCTCCGTGAATTCAATAGCGGTGTAGTCACGGGCATTATCGATGCTACGCTGGGTAGTTACGACCTGATGATTATGGCTGTGAAGCCGCAGGATTTCAGCATCGTCGCTACGGCTTTGCGTGAAGTTATCCAGCCGAGCCAATTAGTATTGTCTATCATGGCTGGAATTTCTATTGACACGCTCCGCCAAAAACTCAACCACCCGCTTATTGTCCGTGCCATGCCTAATACGCCTGCGCTTATTGGGATGGGTATGACTGCTTTTGCCGCTGCCCCCGAGATGGAAGTAAGCCAGATACGCAAAGTCGAGAATTTGATTAACGCTACCGGAAGGTCAGTTTTTCTGGAAGAAGAACAATTACTGGATGCGGTAACCGCGCTCAGCGGAAGTGGCCCAGCGTATTTCTTTTACATTGTAAAGTCGATGATTGAAGCTGGGAAGCAGATGGGTTTCGAAGAGTCGTTGGCTACCCAACTGGTGAAGCAGACAATGCTTGGCTCCTTCCATTTAATGAATAACTCGGATAAAAGCCTAGATGAACTGATTAGCGCCGTTACCTCTAAAGGCGGAACCACTGAAGCAGCATTGAAACAATTTACCGAAGGAGAACTCAACCAAGTCCTCACCAAAGGCATTCTTGCCGCTGAAAATCGGGCAAAAGAGCTTTCGAAAGGGTAGGAATTAGGTGTTAGGTGTTAGATATTAGCGGTTAGGTAAAGAGTTGCCTAACTGCTAACACCTAACTACTTACATTATGCCCATCCAACTACTACGCCATCGCCTTTCTCTTGAAGTGAAACGGGGATGTGTGCCAGAATTTCACTTTTCAGGCATTCAATCAGCTTTCTTTTCAGGTAACCTCGGTGGATGATCAGGCTTATTTCACGCTTGGGCTGGGGGGCGACAAATTCCCGCAACAACGCTCTGCGATCTGCTTTCATGTCGAGGGTGGCCAGGGCGGGCAGTAGCGTAAAACCATACTGCTGTTCTACAATCTTCATGAGCATTTCGAGCGAACCGGTTTTGCACTGGAATTTGAGCTTTTGACCTTCATTCGCTTTCTGTTCACACAAGTTAAATACCTGATTACGAAAACAGTGCCCTTCGCTCAGTAGCCAAATATCACTCGCATTTAATTCTTGTATAGCTACTTTTTGATGGGCTAATAGCGGGTGGTTCTGGGCAGCAAATACCACAAATGGCTCGTAGAAAACCGGAATTTCGGTAATGGCTCGGTCTTCAACCGGCGTTACAACTAAACCCACATCCAGCAATCCCACTTTTAGCTTTTCAATAATTTGCTGAGTCAATAATTCTTCTAATTCCAGGTCTATTTTGGGGTATTTTTCTAGAAAATTCGTCAGGAATAAAGGCAGTAAATAAGGCGCCAGTGTGGGAATAACTCCGACTTTCAGACTGCCAGTGATTTCATTCTTGGTATCTCTAACCACTTCATCAATTTGCTTTTTGGCGCTCAGTACTTTTCGTGCCTGCTCAATGATGGTAATTCCTATCTCCGTAGGTAAGACCGGGTGTTTGGTTCGGTCAAAAAGAAGCACGCCTAACTCATCTTCCAGCTTCTGAATTTGCATGCTTAATGTGGGTTGAGTCACATGGCATTTTTCAGCCGCCATAGCAAAATGGCGATAGGTATCCAAAGCGATAATATATTCTAGCTGTACAAGGGTCATCCAACGCAATTGATTGGTAAATATAGAATAAATTGATGAGGCGATAAAAACAATTGATTTGATTTATATAAATTCCTGTACTACTATTGAGCCAAGGTTTAACTTAACCCATTAGCACAACCATGGAAGAAGATAAAAGAAAACTTACTACCGCCTCTGGCAGACCCTATGCCGAGAACGAAAACTCAATGACCGTGGGGCCAAGAGGGCCAATTTTGCTGCAAGACTTTATTCTGCATGAAAAGATGGCACATTTCAATCGGGAGCGGATTCCAGAGCGGGTAGTGCATGCAAAAGGATCGGGCGCTTACGGAACATTCACCGTCACGAATGACATTACTGCTTATAGCCGAGCCAAAATATTTTCGCAGATTGGCAAGGAAACGAAAATGTTTGCGCGTTTTTCGACTGTAGGTGGCGAAAAAGGGTCGGCGGATACCGAGCGCGACCCGCGTGGTTTTTCGGTTAAGTTTTATACCGAAGATGGCAATTGGGACCTGGTGGGTAATAATACGCCGGTTTTCTTTGTGAAAGATCCCAAAAAGTTTGGTGATTTCATCCATACCCAGAAACGAGATCCATTCACCAATTGTAAAAGCCCAACGATGATGTGGGACTTTTGGTCTTTGAATCCGGAAAGCTTGCACCAGGTACTTATTCTGATGTCAGATCGGGGAACGCCTTATGGATATCGGCATATGCACGGTTTTGGTAGCCATACCTTCTCCTTCATTAATGACAAAAATGAGCGTTTTTGGGTGAAATTCCATTTCAAAACTGTCCAAGGAATTAAAAATTTTGTTGATGGCGATGCGGTAGAAATGAAAGGAAAAGACCCAGACTTTGCTCAACGTGACCTGTTTGACTCTATAGAAAAGGGCGATTTTCCTAGGTGGACTTTAAAGATTCAGGTGATGCCAGAAGCCGATGCGAAGACTTATCGCTGGAACCCATTCGACCTGACCAAAGTCTGGCCCCATGCCGATTATCCGCTCATTGACGTGGGTACGATGGAGCTCAATGTAAATCCGGATAACTATTTTGCCCACGTAGAGCAGTCTGCCTTTGCGCCTGCCCACGTAGTAGATGGCGTAGGCTATTCGCCGGATAAAATGCTACAGGGGCGTTTGCTTTCTTACCCCGATGCCCACCGCCATCGCTTGGGTGGAAATTACGAGCAAATTCCAGTAAACCGCTGCCCTTACGCCGTAACTAACTATCAGCGTGACGGACAAATGGCGGTTAACGGCAATGGTGGCAGTAATCCTAACTATTTTCCCAACAGTTTTGATAATGTAGTGGCTGATCAAAGTTATAAAGAGCCCGCCTGGAGTTTAGAGACGAGTGTTGCGGACTGGCACGATCGCAATGCAGAGGGCGAAAACGATCACTACACGCAGCCTGGCAATCTTTACCGCCTCATGACGGACGAGGCTAAGAGAAATACAGTGCATAACATTGTTGGAGCGATGAGTGGAGTGGCTGGACCCAAGCGGAATGAAATCATCAACCGACAACTGTGCCACTGGTTCCGGGCGGATATTGGTTTAGGCATGGCCATCGCCAAAGGATTAGGCGTGGACGCCGAATCTGCGATGCCAAAGCAGCATACCGTCGCGTAGTATAGGAATGTGAGTAAAGTGAGTTAATACATGAGTTAATACAAAAGGAGCGAGATTCTCGCTCCTTTTGTATTGATGATACAGCCTTTCGCTTATTCGTTGGGTATTTTAATGCCCATTTCCTGTACTAGTGCATCGAAGCATGTAGAGTTCATTATTCTTGCTGAGATACCGTAGGCCAGTTCTTGTCTGCTGTTTTAATATGTTCTGCCTGTTTTTTATTCCATAATTCTTTCACATCCAGGTTGTAATTGAGATATAGTTTGTCATCTACAATAGTCCAGGCTTGTGGATCGGTGGGTGCTTTGTAGCCTTTGGACATGCCATATGCGCAGTAGCCTCCAAATTGAGGAGCGAATTTTTCTGGGCTGGCTTGGAAAGCAGTTAAATTGTCCTGGCTAGCAAAATGCCAGCTTGCTCCTCTCCAGTCATACGAAAGGGTAGGATTTCCTTTCAATGCTTTGCCTTCCTTAAAATAAGCCACTGGGTCATAGCCATGTATCGCACCTTCGGCATTAGTAAAAACAAGCGCCTTTTGAGCAAAAATTGGCAGGGAGAAACATAACATCAGAAGCGGAATCAAGCTTGCTCTTTTCATAGTCATCGTTTGTTTAGCTCCAAAAGTAAGCGTTCAGATGGGTCTGAACTGTCCTTTGCCTGACAAAGTATCGGTTTTGTATATGCCTCTGCATGAACCCGAGCTTTTATCTAGACTTGGACAAGCTTCTTGGCGAAATGGTGGCTAATAATTCGGAAGCCTTTGTTCAGGTATAACCGGTGCGCGTCGTGGCGGTGATGGCCAGAGTCGAGGTGTACTTCATCGCAGCTTTGCGTTTTGGCATAGTCGAAAATCCAATCGAGCAGCCGGCTTCCGTGGCCTTTTTCCCGGCATTCAGCCAAGGTAGATAAATCATCGATATACAGCATTTTGCCATAAAGCAAATGGTCAATGAAGCGAAAACCAGCTACCGAAGCTGCTCGGCCATCTTCTTCAACAAAAACTAAGGTATAGCCCCGCGTTTGAAAGGCCTTTATTTTTGAAATAAATTCACTTTCCAGTAAGTGAGGACGCAACGCATACATTGCTGGCCAGCATTTCAATATATCCGAATCGGAGCGCGCAGTTTGAACAGTCACAAAAGTAAAAGCTAAAGATGGGTGAGTAGGTAAAAATAAATAATAGTTGATAATAGCATTGCCATTCAGCTAGAAAATGAGGCGTGTAACATTTAAAGCAAGCAGCATTCTTTATTGGCTGGTTTTCCGAATAAATTGCCTAAGGGCTTGCTACGCAATAACCTATACATCTAGCCTGGTTATTTTGAGCGTTTCCTGCGTTGCAAAATCCTTGAATAGCGCTGCTATTGAAGGATTGTACGCCTTGAAAATGCTCAAAATCCCGGCGGCTAGATTGTAAACTTTATTGCGTAACAATCCCTTAGCCCTTTTTAACTTCATCTAACAAATTAATTATGAAAGGAATAGCATCCAAAATCCTTGTTCTATCGCTAGTGGTAGGATTAGGCCTGTCAACGATAGTAGCGTTATCAGCCTTTGCGCCCAAGAAAAAAATAAAAATTGGCTTTCTAATTCATGACCTGGTTTCTGAGAGATGGAAAATGGACATGGATAACTTTGCGAATAAAGTGAATGAATTGGGTGGAGAAACTATCTTGAAAAATGCGTATGGCGATCCGCAAACCCAGGTAAGTCAGGGTAAGATGCTGATTGATGAGGGTATAAAAGTCATAGTGGTTGTAGCACAGGATGGAAAGGTTTTGGCTGAGTTGGTGGATTATGCCAATAAAGCCGATGCTAAGATCATTGCGTATGATAGAATGATTATTGACTGTAATCTCCATTATTATATTTCTTTTAATAGTATAAAGGTCGGTGAATTAATGGCGGATTATGCGCTAAAGCTTAAACCTCGTGGCAACTACATCCTTTGGAACGGGCCTTCTTCCGATAATAATGCGCTATTGGTCAGGCAAGGAGTGATGAACAAATTGAAAAAATCTATTGACAACGGAGAGGTGAAAGTTATCATAGAAAAAGAAATTGATGCGTGGTATGTACTTAACTCTTTGATGAGTATGGATGAGTTTCTATCCTCTAATACCCAACCAATTGATGTTGTTATTGCCTCAAGTGATGACCTAGCCTCCGGTGCTATTGATGCCATCAAAGCGGCTAAACTCCAGATGCCCGTGGTTACTGGCCAGGATGCTACGGTAGATGCCTGTAAAAATATTATTGTAGGCAATCAATCCATGACTGTTTTCAAATCCATCAAGAAACTTGCCAGCGAGGCTGCCATTTTGGCGATGAAGGTAGCAAAGGGTGAAAAAGTTACTACTATGAAAAGTATTAATAATGGCAGTTATGAGGTGCCAAGCATTTTATTCGACCCTATGGTGGTGGATAAATCTAATATGCGCACTACTGTCATTGCCGAAGGCCAAGTAAAGCAATCAGATCTGTAGCGAGTATACAGGCCCTAATTATCTATGCTACCAATTGTTTGCAGGTATTTAACAGGCCGTAATTATCCTCTCCAACTGTCGTAATTTTTCTGCATTTGGTGAATGTGGCCGGGAATGTGTCTTTCGTAGATATGCAACCACTCTTCCAGTGTAGTTGGGCCATTTTCGGAATGTTCGTAGGTGTTGGCCCAGACCGAATCCGGTTGGTTTTTTATTAATTGATAGGTAGTTTGGCGTAGCCAGCGGAAAAGCTCCAGGTATTCTTCTATACTTTGGTGATGATAATCCAGCGCAATAGCCCATTTATCCTGGTCATAGCCCAGAATTTTATTGCCTGGTTCTGCCATTCCCTTGCGGACACGGATATAGGAATTGACTTCACTATCGGCAATGTGTATGAGGATTTCGTGTATACTCCAACGGTCGGGCGCAGGTTTGAACTGCCACATTTCGCGCGGTAGCTCTTTCATAACTTCCATTAACTGGTGATGCGCTTGTCCGTAAGACTCAATTACTTTATTTCTTTCTTCTCTGGTCATATAGAGTAGTTAGCCATGAGCTTTTAGTAAGTAGGAATATAAAAAACAGTGGCACTTTTGTTCGTAATCCTTAGTGTGGTACAAGAAAATTCAGTTTGTTTTATTCATAACAATCTGATAAATAGCCTAATTGCTAACAACTAATAGCTATTGCCTAACAGGTTTAGTTCCATTTTGATGTCGCAGCGTGCGTATTGTCCGCAGGCCAGCGGCACTTCTTCGAAGCCTAGTTTTCGGTATAAGTGAATAGCCGCAGAAAGGCTGGTGGCAGAATACAGCTCGAGTGTCGTAGCCCCAAGCTGACGCGCTTTGTCGATAGCCGCTTGCCCCAGTTGGAAACCAATCTTTTTGCCCTGCGCTTTTTCGTCTACAGCCATCTTGACCAATTCAAAAGTATGGTCATTCTTCTTAACCAACCCGCAGGTGCCAATAATTTCTCCATTAAGCCGGGCAAATAATACGCTGCCTCCCAAGGCTATAATTTCTTTTACTGGCTGGTTCAGTAAGATTCTATCAAATTCTTCCAGGTGGAAATACTTTTCAATCCAGGCTTCGTTCAGTGACTTAAAATACGCTCGATAGGCTGGCGCATAGTCCAGAATCTCCAGTTTTTCAGCGGCTGCTGCACTATCCATTTTCATACACTTTAGGTTTAGAGACTATCTTAAAGCTCTCATTGACAATATATACGCCCGCCAGGATAAGAGACATCGCTAGCAAGGTAAGCAGATTCATCTTTTCATTTAGAATAAGCCAGCCCAAAACTACCGCCACCGCTGGATTGATGTAAGCATACAATGACACAACAGTAGAAGTAAGCTTTGTCAGCGCGAATACGTAAGCGCCATACGCCAGTATTGAGCCAAACAAAATCAGGTAGGCAAGTACGCCCAGCGCTTCAGGAGTAAACGTCTGTGGGAAAGGTACGCCTCCGACCAGCGCCATCACATCCACTGTCAGTCCGGCCAGCAACAGTTGTAGCCCAGCAGAAAACAGCGGCGGCAGGGTAGAGGTAGCTTGCTGGCGTTTGAGGTATACTGTTCCGCCAGCCCAACCGGCATTGGCCAGCAAAATAGCCAGCGTCCCTGCCAGATAGGCCGGATTAGCCAGGTCTTTCAAGTTATCGTAGAAGATCACGAATAAGCCAGCTAATCCGACCAACAAGCCTATGATTGTTTTGGAATTCAGCCCTTCGGAGTAGCCAAACATAAGATTAAAACCAATAATCCAGAAAGGTACGAGCGAGCAAAGTAAGGCAGCCAAGCCACTGGGAATGTATAATTCAGACCAGGCTACCACGCCATTACCAATTACAATCATCAAAAATCCTGCAATAAATAAGGTTTTTAGTTGTGTCCAGGAGGGCAAAGGCTGGCGTTTAAGCAGGAAGAAAGTACAAACTAAAGCACCAGCCAACGTTTGCCGGATGCCTACCAGCCAAAGCGGTGGCAGCGTCTGTATCCCGATTCGGATAGCCAGGTAAGTGGTTCCCCAAAAAAAGCAAACACAAGCGAGGGCACGGTACGCTTTGAGTAAATCTTTGTTCATTTCATCAACTAATTAAATCTCGCAAATTCATCCACAATGCCAAGTCGAACAATATTTATTGTTAGGTTAGCATTCACAGGTATCTTTCTTTGATAATGTTCCAATGGTGGGTTTCGTGGCCGGCAATGGTATATCCCAAAGCCCTTACGCTAATCTGTCGGTCATTGGCAGTGCCTGACTGAGCCAGCGTTTCTTCATTAAAGCTCCGAAATAGCTCGATATTGGCCTGTCGTACCGCCGAATATTCCTTCATAATTGCTTGAATGTCTCTTTGTTGCGTTTGGGCGTTCTCGACGAATAAATCCTGATCGAAACCTGGCAGTGGCGTTTTGTCCTTGCGGGCAAACCGGAGCGCCCGGTAGGCCATAATTCTTTCCGTATCTATAATATGTCCCAGCACTTCCTTAATCGTCCATTTGCCTGGCTCATAACGGTAAGTCAGTTGTTCTTCGTTTAGGGTCTGTATTTGACTAAGGTTGTGATCGTGACTGGCTTGCAATGCTTCCAGCAAATTTTCTGATTGTACCGTTGCGATGTAGCCGGTTACCCACTCTGGGTATTCTTCTGCACTTGGACGGGCAATGATTAGGTTAGTAGACATAGAAAAGGTTTAAATTATTTCAATTTAGTATAACCTACCGGTTTTTCGTGCTTATAAGTCAAAAAAAGTAGTTGAGTTTAAGCGATGCGGCATGAAGCTAGCTCCAATCGAGGTAACTAAAATTATTTGCACCAATACACTGGCGTTTATTAAAATTCTCAAGCAAACCTATACATTTGTAGGACTATTTGCATCATCCACATTATACATCATGAGTAGTCCGGTTTCGTTGCCATATCCTACCATTATCCAGATAAACAAAACGTCTGAGGTTCCCATCTATTTACAAATTGCCAACGGGCTTATCCGAGAAATTCGCCGGGGTATTATTCAGCCAGGCACGAAGTTGCCTGGTACACGCGCCATGGCCGAAGCGTTGGAAGTACACCGCAAAACAGTCGTGGCAGCTTTTGAAGAGTTGCATGCGCAAGGCTGGATTGAAACAGTAGCGTCGAAAGGCACTTTTGTAAGCCGGGTCTTGCCCGAAGTAAATCCGCAGAAGTTGGCGCAAGAATCCAAGTCGCCGCTTTCCTATGCGGCTAAAACGGGCTATACTTTAAAAAGTAACCCGCTTACAAGCTTGCCTTTGGTCATGTATAATGGCTTGCTGGGATTCAATGATGGTTTTCCCGATGAGCGGCTGGCACCGATGGAAGAAATTGCCCGTACGTACCGGTCTATTGTGAAACGAAGCTCTGCTCGGGCTAGCTTATCGTATGTAGATACCCAGGGCAATGCAAACCTGCGGAATGAACTATCAGACTACTTGAACCTGACGCGTGGATTGCATACGAATGCGGGTAATATTTTGCTGACACGGGGTAGCCAGATGGGTATTTACCTGGCTGCGCAAGCCCTCCTTTCTCCTGGCGATAATGTCATTGTAGGTGATACCAACTATTTTACGGCTGACATTACCTTCCGACATGCGGGCGCCAACTTGGTTCGCGTTCCGGTGGACGATTGGGGAATGAATGTGAACGAGGTTCGGAAAGCCTGTGAATGCCAGCGTATCCGGGCAGTATACGTTACGTCTCACCATCACCATCCGACTACGGTTACGCTCTGTGCCGAGCGCCGTATTCGGCTGCTCTCTTTAGCCGAAGAATTTGGTTTTGCTATTATCGAAGATGATTACGATTACGACTTCCATTATAATAGCAGCCCTATTTTACCTTTGCTAAGTGCCGATACGAAGGGAATGGTGATTTATATTGGGTCTCTGTCTAAAGCCATTGTGCCCGCTATTCGGTTAGGCTATATGGTGGCACCGCCTAATTTTATTCATGAAACATCGCAACTGCGGCGCATCATTGACCGGCAAGGCGATGCAGTGATGGAACAGACCATTGCAGAATTGATGCGTGAAGGAGCCATTAAACGGCACTTGAAAAAAGCCCTGAAAACCTACCACCAGCGGCGAGATTTCTTTTGTGACCTGCTCCGGGAAAAACTGGGAGATGCCATTGAGTTTAAAATTCCCGACGGCGGAATGGCTATCTGGGCTAAATTCGATCCTACACTGGATTTGCCGAAGCTGTCAGTAACTGCCTTGCAAAAAAAGCTTCACCTATCGAACGGTCTGCGCTACAATCCGGACGGGTTGCAATTGAATGCCACCCGGATGGGTTTTGCTTCCATGAATCTAAGCGAAATGGAGCAATCTGTAGAGATTCTGGAGAAGGTAGTACGGGGAAGATAGGTGAGTGAGTTATCGTTGCAACAAGCCGACTCTACGAATTTTGCGGATTAAAGTCGTCTATTCGTGAGGTGCGTTGTGCATCTTTCGCATCTTGCTTTTTGTTCAGCACCTCTCCCACAATGGGCACATCGGTTTTTTGATTGCTGTCGTGGTTGCGCGAACGAAATTCGTTGTAACCCACGGCTACAAGCCCAATAACGGCTACTATGATAGTGATAATTACGGCTAAAGTTCCCATGGCTTTTAAGGATAAGTTCTATTAAGGTGATGGGTATTCATACGGATGGAACAAGCGAGGGTTCGATTTTTTGATTAAAATCCAGATTTGCTAGGTATGGCAAGCCACCGGATCTATTCAGCAGGGTCTAACGCAGTATATACGCTGTTCCGCTTACGTTATAAACAGCCTTACATCACAATGGCCAGGGTTTTTAGCTGCTGTGCGCACTTTAGCCCGTTTTGCTCCATGGCATTCATGTTTATCTCGAAGCGGTATTTACCGTTGGATGATACTAAATTGATGAGGCTGCCCGCCCTGCCCAAACCATCTTTATGGCTAATGACCAAGGTTGGGTGACCCTGGGTTTTGCGAAGTACGGCACTCAATAAATTGCTGCTGCCAGTGGCAAGAAACAGGATATGGCACTTCCTGTCGATATCATTCACTGTAGCGTATCTTTTGATAACCATGGGTCGATTGCTGATGTTTTTTTCTTTGGCCATCTTTTGCAACTCGCCAATCAAGTCAGTTTCGCCCAGCACCCCAATAATAAAATCCCCTTTATTGTATTCTTCAGGCCAGTTGATATACTTCGTGAAGTTATAAATTAAGATGCTATGTACTTTATTTTCAGTTTCTTCTACTTTTCCCTGTGCGAATGCTTCCTGACTGCTAAATAGCCAGACAAAAAGTAAGAGGATCCAAAGCAACACCCTCGATCCTGCCGCTTGGTCGCAGCGATGTCGATGCAGCGCACTGTCTGATCCGACGTGTCGGCCCCGTGTTAGATTGCCGTCCAACGGAGTGCCATCTAACACGGGGCTATGCAGCATTAGTCTTTTCATAACCTATTTCAGCCCATTGATTTTCGCCCTAATCTGCAAGGACTTGTCTTTTTCATTCAGGTTATAGTAAATGCCTTCCAAGGCTCGCATGGCATTCATATTTTGGGGCGATAGGTTGTAAGCTTTTTCTACGAAAGGTTTGGCCTCCTGAAAAAGCCCGCTTACCTGTTCTAAAAGTGTATATAACTCTACAATATCCAGGTCGTACCGTTGTGATTTGATAATATCGACTGCCCGGTTATAAATGGTGATACCCATATTGTAATTGGCAGAGAAGTTATTGGGATGCAGTGCCAAAGCCCGCTGGTATACCTGTTTGCGTTTATGGAAATACTTTTCGCGCGCCAAAGAATCACTTTGGGCTATTTTCTCATAAACAGTTCCCGCTACCATCATCACTTCCAGGTTGTTGGCCTCTAGCGCCAGGTATTCTTCTACTAATTTCTCCGCCTTTATAAAGTTGCTTTGTGAAAGCAATACATTGATTTCGGCAATCCGAAGAATCGTATCTTTCGGAAACTGCTGGCGCCCCATGGTTAGTATTTGCAGCGCCAGGCTATCTTTGCCCATTTCTTCGTATAGGGCGGACAGGTCGCTGTAAAGCAGGGGATTATGGTAGTTGAGCAGGAGGTCTTGCTCATAATAGCGCAAGGCATCGGCTTTTTTGCCTACGACTCCGCTGGCGTACCCGGCGTAGTAAAGGGCTTCGGCATAGGTGTCGTCTGGTGGTTGGCTGGCACTGTATTGCAGGTATTTTCTAAAGCCAGTCAGGGCTTCATTGTATTTCTGGCGGTTATAGGCCTGGATCGCTTCGTTGAAATAGGTCAGGTGCAGGTAGTGAGCCGCCGCCTGGCAGTCTTTCCGGTACATTCCTTTGGCATCTAACTGCTGGCTTTTCTGCAAAAATTCCAGTGCGCTTTCCCGCAGAACCACTCCGGCCTCGGGATCGGCCTTATACAACTCTTTGTAAACATATCCTTTCAGGTACCACGTCCGGGCGTCCTTGGCGGTAGGCTCATTTCCTGAAGCCAAGTCTAAGATCTCCCGCGCCTTTTGGAAATCTTTTTTCTTGGCAAATTCATACGCTTTATCTATCAGAATAACCTGGCTAAAAGCGGGAATACTAGCCAATAGTAGGAATATCGCAACCCACCAGCCTCTGAGTGATTGCCCTGGAAATAGGATGAAAGAAGGGGTGCTTAACCTGGCAGAAAGCATACGGTGCGGATTCCTGCCTGTTATGGCAGTAGCCATCGGTGCGGTAGAACAACTGATTTTAGCTAACACAAGTGGCATGGGGATAAAGAGAACCCATTGATTGAAAGAAAATTTGACTTATTTCAAAACTAGCGAAACGTAACCTCATTCTTCTGTCTATCTGTGGGCAGGATAAAAGCCGAGACGTAATAAAACACTATTTCAGGTAAAAAATATTCTAAAAAAATAAGATAAGTGGTGTATGGGCAATTGAATCTTGCTGAGTTAAGCTTAGTGGGATAAGCCTTTTGATGACTTGAGAGGCTGAAACCGTTGCACTGCAATGAGAAATTTTGCTAAGAAGCCCAAAAAATAAAAAGTGGGTGTTTTTGGTACACCCACTTTTATTCAGAAATTTTTATATGTTATGCTGGCAAATAGCAGCTATCATTAAATAAGGCTTTGTTCCCTTACCTTTTTCAGCATTTCAGCTACATTCTTAACCTTGAGTTTACGGAACACATTACCCCGGTGTGCCTCTACCGTCTTCAGGCTTAAGCATAAGCGTTGGGCAATATCCCGGGAGGTAGCTCCTTCGGCAATTAATTTCACAATTTCTAATTCGCGGCGAGTCAGGTTGCCTTTATTGCTCTCTTTGTCAAAAGAGGTTTTAGAAGGATGACTCAGCTTGTCGAGCAAAGCGCCATTTAGTTCGTCGCACACATATTTCCGTCCTTCAGACACGGCTTGTATGGCTTCAAACAATTCTTCTTTCGACGAATTTTTAGTGATGAATCCCATCGCACCGAGAGAAAAAATGCGCTTCAGGAAAGCAAATTCTTTCTGCATGGTAAGAGCAATGATTTTGACCCAAGGGCAGCGGTTTTTAATAATTTCAGTCGCTTCTATCCCATTCATTAAGGGCATATCAATGTCCATCAACACAATATCAACTGTTTTTTTCTCTAACAATTGGATGAGTTCACGCCCATTGGAAGCCTCTCCTACCACGGTCACATTTTCCATTTCGCCCAACAGCAAAATCCAGGCTTTCCGAATCATTGCGTGGTCTTCTGCAAGGGCAATTCTTACTATTTTATCAGCCATACAAATGGATATAATTAATTCATTACTAACAGTTTGTGATATGGTTTTCACTTGTTTCTTATACTGCATAATCCAATATAGTAGTTATGGCTATTTGAATTTTATGCTTTATAATGAACGTGTGGTCGTGTATAGAATTAGGTTAGTTGTTCAAAATTAACAGAATAATCTAACTTTTTAATAAAAATCGATAAACATCTAACTATTCGATGGTTAATCTACTTTTTTTTCCGATAAACTATTTCAACGAACTACTTTTATCATGTGCATAGATAGGTAATGTGAAGGTGATGCAAGTACCTATGCCCACGGTGCTGGTAACTGATATTTTGCCACCATTTTTTTCGACAAACTCCCGGGTCAGAATTAGTCCGAGGCCTGTTCCTTTTTCATCCTGCGTGCCTAAACCTTTGTGCATAGAATAAAGTAGTTGGCCAATAAATTTTTCCTCGATACCCATGCCGCTATCCTGAACGGATATTTCTGCATAGTTGCCCTTCCTTTTAGAGGAAACAACAATTTCACTGCCTGGGTACGAGAACTTTATGGCATTACTTAGTAAATTAGTCAGTACCGAAACCATCATATCCATATCGGCCCAGACCAGCTGATTTTGAACTACCGCATTGCGCAAGGTAATGTTCTTATGACTGGCGCTGCTTTGTACAATACTGATGGTATAATCAACTAAGGTATACAGTTTTATTTTCAATGGCCTGAAATCCACCTGGTTATTTTGCAGCTTAGCCCATTCCAACAAATTGTCCGTTAACTTATACAAAGTATGGGCAGTGCGGTTAATTTCTTCCAGGAAGAAGCCCAACTCTTGCTGCGAAAAATTTAGGTAGCGCCCTTTCAGAATGTCAGTGGTCTGAAACAACGCAGCTAATGGATTGCGCAGGTCGTGGGCTATCACCGAGAAAAATTTATCGCGGGTGGCATTCAACTCTTTCAGATAGGTTGCCGAACTGTGCTTCAGCAGGGCAATTTCTATATTGGCATACAGTTCTGCTTCGTTAAAGGGTTTGACCAAGTAGCAAAAAGGTTGCGTTTCAGTAGCCGATTCTACGAGCGAGTCCTGCGAGTAGGATGTAAGGAAAATGATGGGAATATTGAATTGAGAGTAGATATACTTGGAAGCCTCAATGCCGTTCATCTTGCCCTGCAAGAATATATCCATCAGGATAATGTCGGGATGTAGTTCACCCGCACGGATGATCGCCTCTTCGGCTGAAGGCTCGGTACTGACGACATCATAGTCTTTTCTCACAAGCATTTCCTTGAGATAAAGAGCAGTGATTGACTCATCCTCCACAATCATAATTCTTGTTTTATTCTTTACCGCAGTGGTCAACTTTTAGGATATTTAAAATTGATTTGTATTTCATTTTGATGTTTCTTGCCTATGGTATTTTCGTGTGGTGCCTCTCCACGAGGCGAAACCAGAAACTGAATTTTGCCTTTCATTTGCTCTACCAGCATTTCTACAATGCGAAGGCCCAAGCTGGTTGGTTGAGCTGCAGCGATTTCTGCCAAGTTAAATCCTTTTCCATTGTCTAAAACACTTACCCGGTAATTATGTTGCCCCAGATCAAGCAATTTTATGCCTATTTCTCCGTCTTCTCCGGGAGCAAAAGCGTGTTTGAAACTATTGGTAAGCAATTCGTTCAAAATCAGCCCTAAGGGAATGGCAATATCAATGGGAAAGTGAATATGGTCATCGGCCTCCACCGCTACAAATACCTTAGATGTATGCCGCATGTAAATCTCCCTGACATTTTGGGTAAGGCTGATAATATATTCTTTCGTATTGATGCGTGACATATCGCCAGAGCGATAGAGTTGTTCGTGCACCAAGGCCATGGCATAAATTCGGTTTTTGCTTTCATTCAATGCCTCTAATACGCGCGGATCGTCGGTCCGGTTAGATTGCAGGGTGAGCAGCGAAATGACTACGTGCAAATTGTTTTTTACCCGGTGATACACTTCTGAGAGCAACACATCTTTTTCGCGTAGCGATACCAGTAGTTTTTCTTCCGCCCGTTTTCGTTCAGTAATATCTTTGGCAAAAACGGCTACGCCCGTTACCTCCTCCTTTTCATTGCGAATAGGGTTGAGGTGCGTCTCAAAGTATACTTTGTCGGTGCCAAAGGTGTGTTCAACCGTAAATTGTTCCCCCTGTAAAGCCCGGATCATATCCTTCTTGGTATTCTTATAATCGTGTTCAAAATCTCGCAGCGTATCAATTATTTTCATTCCAAGCTCAATATCCACTCCATACATCTGTTTCATGATGCGCTGGCAGTTGAAGTTAAAGCTGGTATAGCGTAGTTTTTTATCCAGAGAAAAGATAACGTCTTGTGTACTTTCAATAATTCCTTCCAGGCGCGCACTGTACCATTTGATTTTTTCCTCGGCTTTTTTCTTTTCTTGAATATCAGTAACCCTTACCAGGTAATAGTTTTTTTCGGAAATCTGTATCAGTTTGGTCGTTACATTTCCCCAGAAGGCATTTCCCTGCGCCGTAATATATTCAGTCTCAGCATTCCAGTAGCCCGTTCTCTGTAGCATATCGTCAATTTCCTTCCGCTCTTTTGCCTTTAAGGGACGCTTATGAAAGGATGGAAAGAGTTTTCCTATCAGACTTTCTTCGCTCTTCATTTCAAAAAGTTCGGCTGCTCGCTTATTGCATTGAATAATCAGGCTATCGGCTGGGTTGGTTAGAAATAAAGCATCGACGGATTCGTAAAAAATGCTATTTAATACATTTTCACGGTATATCAGGTTAATTTCATGCTGCTTGCGTTCCGTTACATTTCGAGAAAATACCGATAACCCAATAACAGATCGTTTGTCGTCCCAAACAGGACTAAAAGATTCTTCTATAAATCGCTTTTGATTTTCTGGTAGCGCGTGTACCATTATTTCGGTCACTCTTTCGCCTGCCAATACTCTATGGTAAACGGCTCGGTAATGTGCGTGTTTATCGGGGGCGACAATAGTAAAAACGCTCATGCCAGCCTTTATTTCTATGCCAAAGCTGGCCTGTACCACCCGCCGCAAAGGCTCGTTGACGGTGACTATTTTAAATTCGTTATCAATATATAAAATATAATCGGCGGTATTGTTAATGAGCGAAGCTATCTGAGATTCTCGTAAGCGAATGGTTTCCTCTGCTCGTTTGCGTTCAGTAATATCCCTGGAGATGACGGTAAACCCTACTATTTCTTGTAGCTCATTGCAGATAGGGTTGAGCGATTCTTCCAATAGTAATTGTTTTTCCTGGGGCATGAGGTACTCCGTCGTTTCCACTATTCGCTTGCCTGAAAGCACCTGGGCATATAGACTGGAGTAATGCGAATATTTGTGAGGTGGAATAGTAGTAAACAAGTCGGTTCCGATTTCTATATCTATTCCCTGAACCGACTTAATTATCTGGCGCATGGGTTCGTTGAAGGCCAGAATCTTAAAGTCTTGGTCTACCGCCAGAATGAAGTCACTTGTCTGATTGATGAGCGAAAAAATCTGTGAATGGGCAGACTTATCAAACTGAGTTTGCTTGTCTGGGTGCCTGTTTTTTAAACATTCATTTTCTTGCTCTAATGCTATCTGCTGTTCCTTGAGTTGACTGATGAGCTTTTGCATGTCAGCTACCGACAGCACGACTGCCTCCGTTGAAGGGATGGGCTTGTCTGTGGTTGTGGTAGCGTGATTTGACAGCAACGTTTTCTTTCTCATAGCTAAAGTAGATAGCATTATCAATACACTTACGTTTTGGCCGGATAGATTTCTGACAAGGAATTGAATTATCGCGTGATAACCGCAGCAATTTAACAAAATTTGCCCCCTAATCTTTGTAAGCTTACTTATCTTAATTTATTGAAATAGCAATATAGGGAATAATTAAAGACTACAGCACTACTATTGCTTAGTTGCTATGCAAGTACATTTTTCCGAAAGAAGGGGTGAACCAGTTGACTTTTCCTTCCTGGCGTTGTTTGAGTTCTACTTCCAATTCCCAATACAATACCCTCAATTGATTCACGCTAATCATATTGAATACCGTTACAATGGGAGGGTCGACAGACTTTTGCAGTTTCTTAATTTGAGCCTCAATGCAGTACATCATGGTTGTACAGCGGTTGATCATTTGTTCGTTTTGCAGGTCATTTTCCATAATAGCTTATCTTATTATAATTCAATTGATGATAATTATATAAGGTACTCGTTTTTACGCTTGTATTGGAAGTAACTTAAAGAATGTGATAGTTGAAAAAGATTTTTGAAATCTGCTATTTAGAGCAATTCAAATCTTAGTTTTTATTAATACAAAATTAATTTCTGTATCAATAATACATCATTGCTTTATATATATGTTAAATATTTCGACCAGCTAACGCTTCTTCTCGTTCAATAAGCATTTTTTTTGCTTTTTTCCTCCTGAAAAAACCTGACAAAAGCTCTCTTTACGAACGAGATATTTGCTTTTTTTTCGTGAAAAAACTTACGCAAAAAAACATTGTAAAGTTTTAATAGGTAAGTAAAATAATACTATTCCTTCTCAGCTATAATGAAAGTTTCCTGTAGCAGTTGAATGCCAAGCTTTGTACGTTGGTTGTTGCTTTCTTGTAGATAAAACCCTATTTTCAAAGACAATTGCTTATTGTTCCCTGTTCTATGAAGAAAATCGTCTTGTGTTTACTGATAAGCTTGTTCTCCGGCGCATTTGCAAAAGCTCAATTGAGTACTGCCGACAAAGCCAATACTACTTTCGAGCAGTTAGGCACGATGCTTCCTACGCCTAATCTGTATCGCACCGCTTCGGGTACACCAGGCCCAGGTTACTGGCAACAACAGGCCGATTATGTCATACAAGTGGAGCTAGACGATGAAAATCAGCATATTACAGGATCGGAGACCATTACTTATACCAATCATTCACCGCAAACGCTTACCTATCTGTGGTTACAGGTAGACCAGAATCTGTTTAATAAGGAGTCGGATGGATTTAAGACCAAAACTGGGAAATTAAGTGAAGGACAGCAACCTTTCAGTACACTGAATTTTGTGGAAACGGCTAAGTTCGATGGAGGTTTTACAATCACTTCCGTTGCTGATAAAGCTGGGAAAGGCCTGAAGTATACGATTAACCAGACGATGATGCGGGTAGATATTCCCACCCCCCTGCTACCCAATAGCCGCTATACTTTTTCGGTCAGTTGGCATTACAATATCAATGACATGAAAAAGATACCTGGACGCTGTGGATACGAACGCTTTGCCGATGGCAATTGCGGCTACGAGATAGCCCAATGGTTTCCGCGGATGGCTGTATATAATGACGTAACGGGTTGGCAGCACAAGCAATTTCTGGGACAAGGAGAATTTACCCTTCCCTTTGGAAAATATTCCGTGGCCATTACAGTACCTGCCGATCATATTGTTGGCGCTACGGGCGAATTGATGAATGCCTCTAAAGTGTTGTCTGCTACCCAACGAGAGCGCTTAGAGCGGGCTAAAACCAGTAAAATTCCTGTGGCAATGGTTACTCAGGACGAAGCTATTCAAACGGCCAAGGGTAAATCTAGAGAGAAAAAAACCTGGCTTTTTACCGCTACTCATGTCCGTGACTTTGCCTTTACTACTTCTCGCCGCTTCATTTGGGACGGGATGCAAGTAGCCATAGCGGGGCAAAGTTCAACGCCTAAAAAAGTCTGGGCCATGTCGTACTATCCTCCCGAAGGCAATCCGTTGTGGGGAAAATATTCTACCCAAGCAGTAGCGCACGCCCTGCGAACGTATTCTACCTATACGATTCCTTATCCCTATCCGGTCGCCATTTCGGTCAACTGGGCGGGTGGTGGTGGTATGGAATATCCTATGATTTGCTTCAATGGGGGGCGGCCAGAGGCTGATGGTACCTATGCCGAAGGCCTGAAATACGGGGTGATTTCGGTCATTATCCACGAAGTAGGACATAATTTCTTTCCAATGATTGTCAATTCAGACGAGCGCCAGTGGAGTTGGATGGATGAAGGGCTGAATTCATTTTGCCAATACCGAGCAGAGCAGGCATGGCAGCGCGATTACCCGTCGCGTCGCGGCGAACCGCAGAAGATAGTGCCGTATATGCAGAGCAATCCGGCTACTTTGTCGCCCATTATGACAAGTTCGGACAACATTCTTCAGTTTGGAGCCAATGCTTATAGTAAACCTTCTACCGCCCTTAATATTTTGCGCGAAACAGTAATGGGCCGTGACCTATTCGACTACGCTTTTAAAGAATACGCCCGCCGATGGGCATTCAAACATCCGGAGCCAGCAGATTTTTTTCGTACTATGGAAGATGCCTCTGGGGTGGATCTGGATTGGTTTTGGAAGGGCTGGTTCTACGGGACTAAACCGGTGGATATTGCCTTAGAAGAAGTAAAGTATTATCAGGTGAACACCCAGAATCCAGAAAAAGAGAAGGCGCTGGCCAAAGCTGAGGCACAAGCCAAAGCACAAACCAAGAGTAAGATGGAGAATGACAAGTCACTTGAAAGCACGCTGGTAGAACAAGATCCGTCCTTGGCTGATTTTTATAATGCCTACGATCCGTATGCCGTAACGCCTGCGGACAAAGCCAATTATCAGGCTTACTATCAAGATCTTGATGCCGAAGAGACGAGGCTGGTAGATGCCGGACTAAACTACTATGTGCTGAAATTAAAGAACAATGGCGGGCTAGTGATGCCAGTAATCATTCAAATGGACTATGAAGATGGCACCCATGAAGTCGTGCGCATGCCTGCCGAAATCTGGCGGCTTAATGATGAAGTGATCACCAAAATAATTCCAACGACCAAGAAAGTAAGTTCATTCACCTTAGATCCTTTCTTTGAAACGGCAGACATCAACACGGATAATAATTCTTATCCCCGCAAGCCAGCACCTTCTCGGTTTCAGTTATATAAGCAACGGCAAAATCAAGCCTCCAATCCTATGCAAATGAATAGCACTCAGCCAAAAGCCAACCAAACCCAGCCCAGTCGGTAATTTGTTGAATTGTTTGGC
>JAZKGK010000003.1:0-5449 GCA_040385915.1 Bacteroidota bacterium | reverse complement strand
GGTTATTTTTGCCCAACCCCCAAAATAGTAAAGTTAGGATTTTAAAGGGCTGCCAGCAGTCGCAGTCATCGATTTATATGGTCAGTTCAATATACTCATCAAAGGCCGTTTGAATCCGATGTATAGGCAGACAAATCCATCGTGCTTAGTTTTCGAATCGCTTCCTCCATATTAACCAAACTAGTGGTTTGGCCAAATTGAAACTTTCCATACAGGTCCATATGCTGCCAAGCGATAGGTGATACCCTTTTGACCGCTTCGGTATTCTCTTGTTGCTCATTTTTTCGCTCTACGATTCGCGATAATGCATAGGAGTTGTAATAGATGATACACAAAGAAATCAGGCGGGTACACTCGCTCCAGACCAATTGTTCTACTTGGGATTTTACCCTGAACTTCCCCCCGTTGGCATAAAAAATTGCTTTTTTTAGCCGGTGAAACGCTTCGCCCCGGTTGAGTGCTTTTTGGATGTTAGTTCGAAACCCCGGATCATTAATGTATTGTAGGATGTGAAGACTTTTGAAAATATGATTGAGTTCCCATAGAGCCTGCTTGGTTTTGTTTCTCCGCGCATGGCTGCTCAGCTTGCGCACAATGACAGCCTGGGAAGTTGTTTTGGTTGCCAAGGAGAGCATAATACGTAAAATATTATTCCATTCGTCTTTAATCAAGCCGATATTAAGGCTTCGAATGGGCTTGATCAGGTAGTCTTCGTATTGGCTGACGGCTTCAAAACTGTAAATCAACTTGGCCTTACTGCTCAGATTGCGGTAGCGAGGCGCGAATTGATAGCCGAAAAAGTATAGAAGAGCAAAATTGGCTTCATTGATGCCGTGCGAATCAGTGGTGTGGATAGAGGGATCTACTTCGGAGCTGTTATTGAAGAGCAGATCAAAGACATAATGGCTCTCGTGCTCGTTGGCTCCGATAATTTTAGCGTTCAAAGGAATGTGATTGGCATTGAGCGTATAGGAGGTCACGCCTTTATTTAGGCCGAAGTATTTGGAAGAATACCGCGAATTGATGGTCTCCAATTGGGTTTCAAATTTCTGCCCATCCGAACTGGAATAGATGGCCAGGTCATCTACGTGGTAGAAAGGAAAGATGGAAAGTTGCTGCAGGGCATTGATTACTTTGTCGCACGCTTCCTTAAGGGTTTCCGGTCGAACGAAGTTATGGAAAACTGACAGCATTCGTTGGTAGTCCACATCGGAATTCTGAGCCATTTTACCCAGGCCCATGTTGGTCCCGCACGCCACAATGACAGCCATAATTGCCTTGGTATCTTCTTCCTTTTTAACGAATCGGCCCAGCAAGTGGGTAAAAGCATCCGAAAAATGAGTCGTTTCATTCACAAAACTGAACAGTTCACTGAAACCCAGGTGGGGAAGCTGGGAGAATATACCAGGCTTGTCTTCCCAATCCGCGGCCTGATAGGGAAGGGTCCATTGCGTTTTACCCGCTTTTTCCTGGATTTTGATATGTTCATTCTCCCGGGTTTTAATTCGTTCATTGACTAATCGATACGAGCGATTTAATTGCAATTCCAGCTCTTGAAGGATGCGCTCAATCGGTTGACTCAGCCGGGGCAGTTCCAGGCTTTGCAGCAATTGATCCCGGTTAGCCCATTTCTCGGCACTGATTAGGTCCTGTTCAAAGCTTTTGTAATTCAAGCTATCGGACACATACATATCACCCGATTCGAGTTGCTCCCTTACTTTGCGATAAACTAGAAACTCGTATCGGTCGCAGTCCAGCGTGCCGTTGGGATAGAGGTGGCGTTTTACCCGCTCATCGATAAAACCGATGGGAAATTTATCTTCCTTTATCTGGCGAAGCGATTGCTGTTTCCCGAAGTTTTCCTTCAGGAAGTCAACCGCCTCCAGGAGTGTATCGGCCAGTCGGGTGCTTTCAAAGGGAATAACCAGGAAGAATTTTCGTACACTGCGCTTGAACTGGGGAGCCAACTGGCTATAGTGCTCCCACTGAAAAGCGGTTTCATCCAAAGTTTTCTTGGCCAGATAGCCTGTCAGGGCTGACAGGTGTGCCTTTTCCATCAGTTGAAAAGCCCGCGCTTTCACTTGCTCAAAAGGCGTGTTCTCCGCAATGTTTTCGTCCAGAAAAAGAGCTAATACCTGGCCAGCCTGCTTCAAATGCTCGCTCCGATCAGCGTTCAACTGGTAGATACGTTCCATTGCCACCGCTTTGGCCTCTTTGATGTATTTGCTCAACGTAAAGATAAAAGCGTTGATCAGGTGGTCATGCAATTTCTGATAGCGATGATAAACAAAACAGCATAAAAGAAAGCGGATCGTTTTTGTATCCATTCTTTTGATTTTGTAAACGCTGTAATAGTCCACCAGGGAAGCGTAATGCTTGGCATTTTCTGCTGAAAGAGCCAAGGCCTTGACCAATTCCTTCACTTTTATATAGAGGTTGGAAAGCAAGGGTTGGTATTGGATTTCGCGGAGCATTTCCTTGAGACTAAAATCCTTGGGCTCCCCCTTCAGTAGTGTCAACGCATAAAGACTATCCGTTTGAGAAAGAAGGTCGTCTAATACTTGTTTGTGGGATTCCGATAAAAATTGATCGGCGTATTTTTCCATCCGGAAAAGGTGCTCTTCTAATACGTTCCCGATAATGTCCTGTAGCACGGAGTAGGCCGGAGCCACGATTTTATGTCCTTCCAGGTAGTGGAACAACTCCCGGATGACAAAAACAGGTTTGGTATGGATGGCGGCGACACTGCTGGCCTTTTCCTGGAAGGCTTTCCTTATTTTCCCTTTGCAGAGCCGATAACCCGTAATCTCCAGAATCACGGCTTGTCCTTGCAAGCGGGTAGGCTTGGAAATGGTCATCTCCATGGGTTGAAGATCAAGTTGGGGAAAATATCGGCGGGTTAAGTAGCCCAGGTCTTCCTGAGCCAATGTCAGCTGCGATCCAAAGAATTTTTTACGGGCTTTGAAATACCCTAACTGAAGAATAAAAAATATTTTGGAGACCGCTGTTCGAAAGAGTACCAGCAAGGAATTTTCTTCTTCCTCCAGGGTAAAGTAATGGGCTTTTTCCTGGTCGGAGAATTGAGGGAGTCGATAAAGGGCTTCTACCTCCTTGTCCTTGAGAATAAAAAGCCGATGATTATCCCCTGAGGTATGGCCGGTCGGCCGGGCCGTTGTTTTAGCCATCCGATTATATAAAAGAAAGGAACCTTTAAGTTAGTCAATTAACAAGTAGGGAAATAATCCTTATTTTTATATCAAAATTGTATAAATAAACTTACAAAATACCCTTTTTACTATCACACCCTGGATTGAACTGATGATTTATGCCTATATCCGCGTCTCTACCGATCGGCAAACGGTGGAAAACCAGCGCTACGAAATCCTCAAGTTTGCCAGCGACAAAAAACTTTCCATTGATGAGTGGGTGGAAGAAACGGTCACAGGTACCAAATCCACTTCGGAGCGGCGCTTAGGCTCCCTGCTGCAACAATTAAAAGCGGGCGATAGCCTGCTAGTGGGAGAACTCTCTCGGTTGGGCCGCAATCTGATGGAAGTGATGAGTATTCTCCACGATTGTATGGAGCGGGAAGCCAAAGTTTTTGCCATTAAGGAAGGCTATGAACTGGGAAATAACATTAATTCCCAGTTCATAGCCTTTGCCTTTTCTTTGTCAGCCGAAATCGAACGTAACTTAATCTCTCAGCGGACAATGGAGGCCCTGGCACGCAGGAAAAGTGAGGGTATGAAGTTGGGACGGCCCAAGGGAAGCTTGGCTAAACTAACGAAGCTTACTGGCAAGGAGGCCATCATTCAAGAACTATTAGCTAAACGAATCTCTATTAGTTCCATTGGCCGCATTCTGGGAGTGAATCGGCTTACTGTGGAAAGTTTTATTCGTACTCGCCAATTGAGAAAATAACGGGGTTGACTACGAAGTTGCTTGTATCAATTGATAACCCTTGAGCTTAATTTACTTTTTTGGGGGTTGGGCAAAAATAACCGTGATACTTTCAGCCTCTCTCCCACTTCTAATGAGTTCCCCGCCAAAAGCCCTTCAACATTCCGCGCCAAAAGAGTTGTTTTCTGCCCAACGCGCCTACGATCATGTACGTCGGGTCGCACAAACGCCTCACAGTATTGGCACTCCAGCTCACGCAAAAGTACGGGATTATATAATGGATGAATGTTCAAGGCTTAAATTACAAACGGGGATTCAGCACACAACGGCTACCCGTACTTTGGGAGGGAGGATAATGGCCGGTAATATTCATAATATCATCGCTAGCATTAAAGGGCGAGTAGGAGAGAAAGCAATAGTACTGATGGCCCATTACGATTCACAACCCCATACTCCAGGGGCTGGTGATGATGGTGCCGGGGTCGCCGCCCTCTTGGAAACAGCCCGCTTGCTCAAGGAAAGCAAGCCTTTAAAGAATGATGTCATACTACTTTTCACAGATGGGGAAGAAGTCGGACTTTTGGGTGCACAAGCCTTCGTGACAGAAAGCAAACTATTATCTAAAGTCGCCCTCGTCATTAACCTGGAAGGGCGGGGAAACACAGGAGTCAGCACCATGTTTGAAGTAAACCCGGAAAACGGCTGGATCATGATGGAATATGCTAATGGAGCGGCTTACCCGATGGCAAATTCACTGAGTTTCGAGATATATAAAAAGTTACCCAATGATACCGATTACAGTATTTTCAAAGAAGCAGGGATTGCAGGACTAAATCATGCCTTCATTGAGGGATTCGCGAATTATCATAGTATGACTGATACCCCTGACAATCTAAACCTCAATAGTCTACAACACCATGGAGAAAACATGGTTAGTTTAGTGAAACATTTTGGGAATATTGACCTGGTCCAAACCAAAGGCGCTGATAGGTCATATTTTAATATCCTCGGTAGTTGGTTAGTTCAATACCCGGGGTCGTGGAATTTCCTGTTTGTGGTGATTGGCAACGTCCTCACAATTACAATACTTTGTACAGGTCTCATCAAAAAAAGAACTCACATTAAAGGCGTTTTGGCAGGGTTCACCTTTTTTCCGTTATTGATTTTGCTCTCATCCTTAATAATCATGCTTTTTTTGAAGGCGATCAAGTGGTATTATCCCTTGTACAATAATTTCTATGCGGCGAACTCCTACAACTGTTATTACTACTTTTTTGCTATAATATCTCTGGGTATAGCAATATATGTTCTGCCTTTGGCGTGGGTATGTAAAAAATTCAGTATCGATTCCATTTTGACTGGAATTTTAGTTGTGGTGACCATCATCCTAACCGCATTATATCAAGTAGCTCCTACGGCTAGCTACATTGTCTTCCTTCCCCTGGTGTCAATCGGATGCGCCCATTTGATAGTCATTTTAAAAAACTTGGATTATGCGCTTCAACCAAGACCATACGAAGCTTTGTTTTTCTTGGGAGCACTTCCATCT
>JAZKGK010000002.1:1428-10614 GCA_040385915.1 Bacteroidota bacterium | reverse complement strand
TATGAAGTAAACATTTACAGTGAAGGTTTTTCCGTCCTTACTTCCGATGGTAAGCCATTCTCTCAATCTGCTGGCAAGCATTACCGGGGTATTGTTCATGGAAACAACCAGTCGCTGGCAGCCATCAGCATTTATGAAAATGAAGTGATGGGATTGATCATGGATGAAAAGGGCAATCATACCTTGGGTAGATTGGGAAAGCAGGGCAACAACTACGTGTTTTACAATGATAAAGACCTCAAGAACTTTACCCCTCCCCAGTGCTTTACTAACGAGGTTCCTGGCCAGACGAACGTTGCCAATCGAGTAAAAGAGCATGCTAATGCCCGTGTGGAGGCTACCCGATGCGTTCGAATGTACTGGGAAGCTGATTATCCCATCTTTACCGACAAAGGGAATAGTGTCGACAATGTGGTAAACCACCTGACGGCTCTGTTCAATCAGTCAAAAATCATTTACGATAATGATGGAATTTCCGTATCGCTGGCGCAAATCTTCGTGTGGACTTCTCCCAGTCCCTACGGCGAAGGTACGTCTGGGGATAGGCTGAAAAATTTCCGAATTTTTCGGACTTCTTACAACGGCGACCTGGCGAATTTGTTGAGTTATGGTGGCGGTGGAGGTATTGCCAATCTATATTCCCTGTGCACCAACTACGGTTATGCCTACAGTGGTATTGACGCTTACTATGCTAACTTTCCTACCTATTCCTGGAGTGTAATGCTGGTGACGCACGAGCAGGGGCATTGTATGGGTTCCCCGCATACCCATGCTTGCTTGTGGAATGGCAATAATACTGCCATTGATAATTGCGGTTATACGGAAGGCGGTTGTCTGTCAACAGACGGACCATATCCTGCCGGGGGCGGTACAATGATGAGTTACTGTCACTTGAATGGTGTCGGTATCAATTTCTCGAAAGGTTTTGGACCGCAGCCGCGGCAGCGCATCATCACTAACATCAACGAGTCGAGCTGTCTTACCGGAAATTGTAGCACCAATAACGGCGGAAACGCCATTGTATCGGGTCAGATTTATAAGCTGGTATCACGGATGCCAACCGCTAACGTATTAGACGTGAGTGGGTGTGATCCAAACCTAGGAGCCAGAGTACAGGTATGGGACTGGCTGGGAAGCGCCTGCCAGCGCTGGAGGGTAGAAGATACAGGAGATGGCTTCTATAAGCTATCGGGCATCCACAGCAACGGCAAAGTGCTTGACATCAGCCAAGCAGGAAGCCAAGGTGCCGGTTCTCCCGTGGTTCAGTGGGAATGGAACGGAGGCAATTGGCAGCAGTGGAAGATTGAACCTACTGACGGAGGATACTTTAGCGTTCGCTCCCGCCTCAACTTGGACCTTGGACTGGATATTATTGGCTGTTCACCAGACCATGGAGCAGGAATACAGGTGTGGAATTATTGGGGTGGCCCTTGCCAGCAGTGGAAATTTGAATTAGTGGGGACAAGCGCAACGGCCAATACCGCTTCCTCTCCTGCCGAACTGAAAAATGAATCAGGCAAACTAACGGTTGTTCCCAATCCGGCCAATGAAGCGCTGAGGGTGGTATTTTACGCCGAAGAAGCGAAACTGGTAGAGGTTGCGATGTACAGCATAGATGGCAAGAAGCTGTATGCCGTTGGAAAAGAGGCTACAAAAGGCAGAAACGAAGTAGCAATAGCCGTTCCTACCACAGTAAGACCTGGTTTATATATCATCGAAGCGGGTGGTGAAAGAACGAAAGTAATTATTCTGCGCTAGTCTGCGATAATTTTTGACTACTTCACATTTTCCTGTAAACAAAACATCCGAAGCTTTAGTGGCTTCGGATGTTTTGTTTACAGCTAATTGATAAATAGTGCATCAACCAATTACCATATCAATCTATTTCGCTACTACAGCCTTTCTCTTTGCTGCGGGAGGAGGCAGCGTGTTCCAGGTATGGCCTTCGCGGGCCAGTAAGGCTTCGGCGGTTTCTGGTCCCCAGGTATCGGCGGTATAGTTAGGGAAATGCAGGGATGGTTTGGCTTCCCAGGCTTCGATGATCGGCATAACCAATCCCCAGGCAGCTTCTACCTGGTCGGCACGCATAAACAGGGTTGCATCGCCTTGCATGGCATCCAGCAGCAGCGTTTCGTATGCTTCTGGCGCTTCTACGCGATAAGCATCTTCGTAATTGAAGATCATTTCCACCGGATTGAGCAGCATTAACTGACCAGGACGTTTGGCCTGAAAACGGGTTTTGATGCCCATTTCTGGTTGGATGTTAATCGTCAAGCGGTTGGGTTGCATATTTTCGGTAGACTCCCCAGGGAAGGCCTGATGCGGAACCGGACGGAACTGAATGGTGATAGAGCTATGCTTTTCGTGCATACGCTTACCGGTGCGTACATAGAACGGAACGCCCTGCCAACGCCAGTTTTCAATGAAAAACTTTACCGCAGCAAAAGTCTCGGTATTTGATTCAGGATTTACGCCTTCTTCATCGCGATAACCAGGTACTTGCTCACCCTTCACCCATCCTCCTCCGTACTGTCCGCGAACGGCATACTGGCTTACTTCCTCCGGTTTTATTTTCCGAATGGCGTGCAATACATCCACTTTCCGATTTCGGATTTCATTGGCTTCGAACGAGACGGGTGGTTCCATGGCTACCATGCAAAGCAATTGCAGAATGTGGTTTTGTACCATATCGCGCATCGCTCCTGACTTGTCATAGTAATTGCCTCGGTGTTCTACACCAACCGTTTCAGCTACTGTTATCTGCACATAATCGATATAATTACGGTTCCAGATTGGCTCAAACATGGCATTGGCAAAACGGAAAGCCAAAATGTTCTGTACCGTTTCTTTGCCCAGGTAATGGTCAATGCGATAGATTTGTTTTTCGTCAAAAATACCCATCAACAGATGGTTCAGTTCGGTTGCCGTTTTCAGGTCGTGGCCGAAAGGCTTTTCTACTACAATCCGATCTCGGTCGCGGTCTTTGGAAATGTGAGAATGGCCAAGATTCTCGGAAATGGGTCCGATAAATTGGGGTGATACCGATAGATAAAATAAGTGATTGGCACGGGTTCCCCATTGGCTTTCTAGCTCAGCTATGCTAGCTTCCAGCGTTTGATAGGTTTCTGCTTTAACAAAATCTGCCCGTTGGTAGGTGAGATACGTAGAAAATTCGTTCCATTCTTCGTCCGTCGTTTTGCCTCTCCGTGAATTAGCATCGATGCCATCACGCAATAGTTTCAAAAAGCCTTCTTGACCAATATTGTGGTGACTTACTCCGATAACAGCGAATTTCTCGGGCATCCATTTGTCCAGGTACAGGTTGTACAGGGCAGGACCCAATTTACGAGTAGTCAAATCCCCTTTCGCACCAAAAATGACCAGAACGGTTGGTTCCGGCTTATTTTCTTTATCGTTTATCATTTGCTTGATTAATATGGGTTATTAGTATTAGGTATCAACCCTATTTATTCCACTCCGTGTGGAAAATACCAGTTTCGTCGATACGTTCGTAAGTATGTGCGCCAAATTTATCGCGCTGAGCCTGAACCAGGTTAGAGGCCAACCGCTCGGTCCGGTAGGCATCAAAATAAGCCAACGAAGACATCAGGCAAGGGATAGAAAGACCCCATTCCACCGCAGTTTTGATCACTTCGCGGGTGTCGTTCTGTCTTTGTAATACTTCCTTGGACAAGGTTGGATCTACCAGCAAGTTGGGCAAAGATGGATTGTTGGCAAACGCTGCCCGGATAGGTTCCAATAACGCTGCCCGAATGATACAACCTCCCCGCCAGATACGGGCGACATCTTCCAACTGAAGATTAAATTCATAGGTTTTAGAGGCTTCCTGCAACATCACCAATCCTTGTGCATAGCTAATGACCGTGGCAAAATACATCGCGCTTTTTACTTGCTTCACAAAAGCGGCTTTGTCACCACTAAATTGCGCCCTTGGGCCAGGAAGTACTTTTGCCGCGGCGACCCGTTGATCTTTCAGGGCCGAAAGGGCACGCATGCTTACCGAAGCGTCAATCGTCGGGATGGGAACATTTAAATCCATGGCATCCTGGGAAGTCCATTTGCCGGTGCCTTTTGAGCGGGCTCGATCCAGGATTTTATTGACCAGTCGGTCGCCGGTTTTTTCGTCTACCTGAAGGAAAATTTCTGAGGTAATTTCTACCAGGAATGATTGTAGCTCGCTCTGGTTCCACTCGGCGTAGGTCTGGTGCAATTCATCTTCGCTTAAACCAGCGGTTTTCAGCAAATCGTAGGTTTCCGACAGCAATTGCATCAGTCCGTACTCGATGCCATTATGCACCATTTTTACATAATGACCTGCTGCACCTGGGCCCATATAAGCCACGCAAGGCTCATTGTTCACCTTCGCTGATACGGCTTCCAGCACCGGACGTACTCGGTCATATCCGTCTTTAGGGCCACCAGGCATAAGGCTAGGGCCGAAACGGGCACCTTCTTCACCACCCGAAATGCCCATTCCCATAAAATGATAGCCTTTTTCCGTCAAATCTTTGGTACGGCGGCTGGTATCTACGAAATGGGAATTACCACTGTCGATCAGCAAATCGCCTTTCTCGAGCAGGGGCAAAAATTCATTGATAACAGAATCTACGGGTGCGCCCGCTGGTACTAACAGGATGATGGCGCGCGGCGTTTGCAACAATCCGATAAATTCCTGGAGGGTTTTGGCACCCTGCACTTGACGGTCGCCCGCCGAGCGTTGTACTGAATCTACTTTGGCTGGGTCGCGGTCATATCCGGCAACTGAAAAGCCGTGGTCGGCCATATTCATCACCAGGTTACAACCCATCGTACCTAGCCCCACCATGCCAATCTGGTATTTTTTATCGCTCATGTAATAGGTTTCAGGTTAAATATTGAAATTGAGAGGAATGAAAATGAACCATAAGTGAATTTGTAATATAGAGCTATTAAGCTATTATAGATTCACTTATGGTTCATAACTAAGAGGGAATGCCTTTAGCCTTTTACATAATCAACCTGAACGGAAGACAAAGCTTTCTGCAAAGTTTGTAATCCTTTCACAATATCGCTGCCCAAGTCTACGCGCAAGGCTCTGCGGTTATGTTTACGTAAGGCTTTCAAGTCACCTTGTGCTTGTGCATTTTTCAACGTGCCAAACGAGTAGGTACGGCCAGGCAATTGGATATCTGCTGCATTACCTGCAGTCAATTGCAAGAAAAGGCCGGTGTTTGGTCCGCCTTTGTGGTATTGTCCGGTAGAATGCAGGAAGCGGGGACCGTAACCGGAAGTAGTCGCTACGTGCAAATGCTGCTGAACAAACTCACGAATTTTTAGCAAAGCTTCGTTTACCTCTGGCGTTTCGGTCAGGTAAGCCTGAATAGAAACGTAGTCACCATAATTGGCTTGGTTAAAGAACTCTTCCAGCAAAGCCACCGCGTTTTCAGCATTGGTCGGAGCAAAATATTCCAGGCCGTCTTCTGCTAGCGCCACTTCTTCTTCCTTAGGCAATTTGCCTTCTTTCTCTACAATGCTCAGCAGTTGGTCGGTATTGCTTTTGCTTTCCTGCACGTTAGGCTGGTCAAAAGGATTGGTCTCCAATACGGCACCAACCACGGGAATGGCCACTTCCCAACGGAAAAACTCCTGACCTAAATCAAGCGCTTCTTCCAGTTCAATCGCAATCACCGGATGACCAGCTTTTGCCAATTGATCCAGCTTTTTCTTATTGACTTCGTCTGCTTCGTTTTTATAACCCACGTATACAAATACGCGGTCATCATTGTACACACCAGGCTCGCCGAGAGATTCGCCCGCGACTGGAAGGATACCTTTGTCTTCTTTACCCGTGCTTTCAGCTACCAGTTGTTCCATCCATAAGCCTAAGTCGCTCAAGGAAGGTGGGGTAATCAAGGTCAGCTTATCGCGGCCCTGACGAGACAGTTCGCCCAAAGCAACGCCTAATTCTAAGCCTGGATTTTGGTCTACTGCACCATACGCGCCACAGGCACGCATCATCCGGATAGAACGCTCCAATAATTCGCCTACATCAAGGCCTTGGAGAGCAGCCGGAACCAGACCGAAATAAGACAAGCCAGAGTAACGGCCACCAATGTCAGCGTAGTTCAGGAACACCTTGCGATAGCCTTGTTTTTGAGCGGAGGCTACGAAAGGAGTACCCGGATCCGTAATGGCTACGAAGTTTTCACCTGCTTTGTCGCCTTTGATGGCTTTTACGCGAGCGTAGAAATAGTCACCAAAAGCCAACGGCTCGGCAGTAGTGCCAGACTTGCTTGCTACGATAAACAGGGTGTCAGCAACAGGAATCGACTTTTCGATCTGAAGGACAGTGCCTGGATCAGTCGTATCTAAGATAGAGATCGGAAGACCATTTTCGCCTTGTGGGAATGACTTTTGAAATACGATAGGAGCCATAGTACTACCACCCATTCCCATCACAACTACGTGTTTGAAGCCTGCTTTTTTTACTTCAGCAGCAAATTGCTCCAACGCAGGTACCGCCTGAGTCATGGTTTCGGCAATGCGAAGCCAGCCCATAAAGCTGCGAATGCTCTCCTGTGATTGGGCATCGCTCTTCCATAAAGAGGCATCTTTTTTCCAGAAGCCTTCTGTGAAGTTTTTCGCGGTTAGTTCTTTTACCTTGGCATCTATATCAGCTTGATAGCTACCCAATTTATAGGTAACGGGATTAACGGTTTCAGCAAAAGCCAATTGGCGTTTCTTTTCCAACGAATCCATCAGCTTAGCGAAAGGCTCAGAGAATTTCTGTGCCCCTTCCAGTTCCAGTTGGTTGGTAGCAGCCAATAGATCAATGCCTACTTTAGGCAAGCTACTCAAGACCGCTTCTACTTTATCCAAACCTTCTTCCAAACGCGCCGCACACGTGCCCTTTTGACGGAAAATATCCAACGTTTCTACGGGAACGGTATCAACTGTTTCGGGTCCAATCAGGCTTTCTACGTATTTCAGGTCGTCGTACTTAGGGTTTTTGTTACCTGTGCTAGCCCACAATAGGCGTTGAGGAACGGCTCCTTTGGCTTTTAAAGCGGCAAAACGTGGTTCAGCAAACAGGCCTTTATAAATCTGATACGCTTTTTTCGCGCTAGCAATCGCTACTTCGCCCAGCAAAGATTTGGCGATTTCGCCCTTCTCACCACCTTCAGTAATCAATTTTTCTAATTGGGGATCAATCAGCACATCAATGCGGCTGAGGAAGAAGCTGGCTACTGAGTCGATGCGACCAATAGGTAAGCCTGCTTTTATGCGGTCTTCCAAACCAGCCAAATAAGCATCAACCACAGCAATGTAGCGCTCTATGCCGAAGATAAGCGTTACGTTGATGTTGATGCCTTCGCTAATAAGGCGACGAATGGCGGGAAGACCTTCTATAGTAGCCGGCACTTTGATCATCACGTTAGGACGGTTGACGGCCTTCCAGAAACGGATACCTTCTTCAATCGTTCCTTCAGTATCATTGATCAATTCGGGGCCTACTTCTAAGCTTACGTAGCCATCGCCGGTTTTATCGTTGGTGTCGTAAAGTGGACGGAACAGGTCGCAGGCGTGTTGTACGTCGGCAACGGCCAGTGCAGTATAAATTTCTGTGGTGGATTTGTTTTGCAAAGCCAATGAACGGATGGCCGAGTCATAGTCATTGCTGCCGCCAATGGCTTTTTCGAAGATAGCAGGATTAGAAGTTACCCCACGCAACGCATCTTCGTCAATGCGTCTTTTCAACTCCCCGTTAATCAGGATTTTTCTACGGATAAAGTCCAACCAGATGCTCTGATCAAACTTTCGTATTTCAACTAATGGATTCATTTGTGTATAAATAGATTAAGGATGCTGGATTGATAAGTAAAAACAAAACCTGACTGGTTTGGAAGCCAGTCAGGTTTATCAATTATTTTTCGAGAGCCGCTACTTTTGCCATCCGGCGCAATTGTCGTTCTTCTCCAATGTACCGGGCTTGTAGGAAAGACTGGATCAGTTCCCAGACTAATACGGGTCCGATTACACGGCCTCCCAAACAAATGACATTCATATCATCGTGTTCTACGCCTTGGTGGGCAGAATACGTTTCGGTAATCAGGGCTGCCCGTACGCCAGGAATTTTGTTGGCTGCAATGGATGCGCCTACGCCACTCCCGCAGATGGCAATTCCCCGCTCCACTTTTCCTTCGGCCACGGCCCTAGACAGTGGAATGATAAAATCTGGGAAATCGTCTTGTGCATCGTAGCCATAAGCCCCAAAGTCGGTGATAGTATAGCCAAGTTCTTTCAGTTGGGCTGCTATCGTTTCTTTCAGTTCAAAACCACCATGATCCGCTGCAATGCCTACGTTCATGAGACCACCTCCTTCTTAGCTAATACTGCTTTTGCTTTCTTGACTACGTTTTCGACCGTGAAGCCGAATAGTTTGAATAATTCATCGGCAGGAGCAGATTCACCAAAATGATCCATTCCAATGACATCGCCTTCGTCGGTTACGTATTTGTGCCAACCCAGGGTAGAGCCAGCTTCGATAGAGATACGTTTGCGAATGGTTGGAGGAAGGACTTTTTCGCGGTATGCTTTGTCTTGTTTATTAAACAACTCCCAAGATGGCATGCTTACTACGCGGGCTTGGATACCTTCTTTCTTCAGTTCTGCCTGCGCTTGCATGGCTAACGCTACTTCCGAACCCGTTCCAATCAGAATGAGTTCTGGTTCGCCTTCTGCTTCACTCAAGATGTATGCTCCTTTTTCCAGGTTCTTAGCTGAGCCAAGTGTCTTTTGATCCAAAATTGGCAGATCCTGACGGGTAAATATCAATATTACCGGGCCGCTTTTGTGCTCTATGGCTACGCGCCAAGCCTGTGCCGATTCGTTGGCATCGCCAGGACGAATAACAGTCACATTAGGAATCGAACGCAAAGAAATCAATTGCTCAACCGGCTGGTGTGTAGTGCCGTCTTCGCCCAAACCAATACTGTCGTGCGTATACACGAAGATCGGGCGGATTTTCATGATAGCTGCCAAACGGATGGTTGGCCGCATATATTCAGAGAAGATCAGGAAGGTAGCGCAATGCACGATTAAGCCGCCGGTGTGGGCAATGGCATTGGCAATGGCTCCCATAGAATGCTCGCGCACACCAAAGTGGAAGTTTCTGCCAGCGTAGTT
>JAZKGK010000002.1:0-1328 GCA_040385915.1 Bacteroidota bacterium | reverse complement strand
GTTTCGGCCAATCCAGCCTGAATAGCCGCTTTTATTGCCTCCACATCGTTGCCATCTTCTACTACCACTACGTGCCAGCCGAAAGCTTCAAATCTTTTAGCGGTGTCTTCGGTAAAGGCAATTTCCGTATCTCCTTCAATAGAGATATGGTTGTCATCATATAAATAAACCAGGTTGCCTAATTGAAGGTGACCAGCGATGGAGCCAGCTTCTGAAGAAATTCCTTCCATCAGGTCGCCGTCACTCACAATAGCGAAAACATTGTAGTTGAAAAGTTCGAAACCTGGTTTGTTGTACCGGGCAGCCAGAAATTTCTGGGCAATAGCAAAACCTACGCCGTTAGCAAAACCTTGGCCCAAAGGACCAGTAGTTACTTCCACGCCTTTGGTAATGTCTACTTCTGGGTGGCCGGGCGTTTTGCTGTGGAGCTGACGGAATTGTTTCAGGTCGTCTAAAGAGAGGTCGTAGCCAGTAAGATGCAGCAGGCTATAAAGCAACATGGAACCGTGTCCTGCCGACAACACAAAGCGGTCACGGTTTGGCCAACGGTCGTCGGTTGGATTGTGATTCAGAAAATTGGCCCAAAGTGCGTGCGCCATCGGAGCAGCGCCCATGGGCATTCCTGGATGGCCCGAGTTCGCTTTCTGTACAGCATCTACGGATAAGAGACGAACGGTGTTAATACATAGCTCGTCTAAGGCTACTTGATTATCAGTCATATTCATTTAAAATGTGATTAACCTGCGAATTATTCATTTTCTATAGACATTAACAAGCGTATACTTTCTTATTTTCAAACCATCTCTGGTTAGCACCATGAAAAGAGGGAAAAAGACAATAAGTGTATCATGTACAGTAATTCATGCTTTCAAAAGAGGAACGATTGTAGGCAAGCACGCTTGTTATTTTTGCAAAGCTAAGGTAAGACAAGCAATTGTAATAACCAGCGACTTTCAAAAAGACACATATTAGGCCTTTTTAAGTTCGCTACTCAGAAATTAAAGTTAAGAAATAATGAAATTGGGGTAATATTAGACCAGGCCAACCAGAAAAGACATCAATTTCCAGGAAAGATAGCCAATTGTCAATAGCAGTATCAACAACGCTACTAGCACCAGAACGATAATACCCAGGCCGCTACCCCGGTGTTTTCCTTCCGCATAATGTTGCCTTAATAAGTTGATGTTGCGCTGGTTGGCCTTGAAAGTGAAGTCGAAAATACTGCCAATGAAGGGAATACTTCCTAAGACGGTGTCTATGACCAGGTTGCCTACCATCAGGAGCAGTAGTTTACGGCTTACCCCGTGTTTGGCCATCGTCATGAGCAA
>JAZKGK010000001.1:0-27350 GCA_040385915.1 Bacteroidota bacterium | reverse complement strand
CTCGGCCAAACGAGGCATTTCTTACTGGATCGGTGGGCAGGCCGCCATTGACGGCCTGGGTCCGCAAACCTGGTATTACAATTGGTCACCCGATCCCGATACGCAGAGTGATGTCACCCTGCCCGCCGGCTCTACCTTTGTACCGATGGTTTGGGACGAAACCGACATGACCACCGAAAAGATTAACAAAGCGAAAGCGAACAGCCCCAGCAATACCCTGCTTACGTTCAACGAGCCTGATTTGGCCGAACAAGCCGGTATGTCGGTGTCCTCCGCCCTCTCTTTCTGGCCCACCCTGATGGCAACTGGCATGCGCCTGGGTAGTCCGGCTGTGGCTTTTACGCCCTCCACCAGCACTTGGCTAAGGGACTTTATGCAAGGAGCCGCTGCCAACGGATACCGGGTAGATTTCATCTGCCTGCACTATTACTACACGGGCGATCCGGTTACGAAGGCCAATGAGGTCATTGCCGACATTGAGCGGGTATATAACCTATACCACAAGCCCATCTGGATCACGGAGTTTGCCCTTACCTGGGGAAGCAACTCAACGGTAGCGCAGGAAAGCTTGTTTATGCAAACCATCCTGCCTAAGCTGGAAGCCCTGCCCTACGTGGAAAAATATGCCTGGTGGAGCCTTAGCAATGGTCCTAATGCAGCCGCCTGGAGCCTGACTAACACCGATGGCTCGATCAATACCCTGGGCACTTTGTACAATACTTTCCCCAACGCCACGCCTGCAAATCTATTAGCCAATGCCGGTTTTGAAGCCGGGGCCTCCCAGACGCCAGCCAACTGGATTACCTGGTCTAGCACCAACACCCCGGACGTCGACTATACGGAAAGCATCAATGGCAACCATAGTGGCGCCTATCACCTGACTCACTACCGAGGGCAGACCGGTACGTGGAATTGTTATACCTATCAGGTATTTAACGGCTTGGCCAATGGCTCCTATACCTTTAGCGGCTGGGCTCGGGCGAACGGCGCTGGCATTGTTTCCCAACTGGAAGCCAAGGATTATGGAGGGGCCAAAGTGGCGTTACCGATTCCTGCCTCCTCGGCCTATCAATTGGTACAAGGGACGGTAAACGTGACCAATGGAAGCTGTACGATTGGGTTGTGGACCGTGGTGACCAACGGCAGCAATTGGCCCTACGCCTTCCTGGATGACGTTTCCTTTGTTAAGAACTGATACTAATGGCCTTCCTCTTGCCAAGAATTCCTACCAAAAGGGCCGGTCAGCAACGACCGGCTCTTTTGGTAAACGAGAAAAAAGGAGGCGCAACTTTTCATGGTGCGGTATAAGAACACAAAGGTTTTTTATACCATTTTGCCCCTGTGGCTATTTAAACCAATTACTACTATAAAATTTAAATGGATAGTTTTGATAGCCTAGTAAGCTACTAAAGTGATACCAGTTGTTTTATAACCAGATATCAGATCGAGGGGTGTCTATTGTTTGTCGGCGGGTAGTATAAATAAAAGTTAGGCTTTATTAATGAAAAGCTAAATGAATATACCTGAATTCCTATTTCATTATTATGAACTTGACAATGGAGCATTCCGAAATATTACTGAATATGGTTATGAAAAAGCCGAGAATATCCAGAATCAAATCTCGAAAGGATGGAATAGTAAAAGACCAGATAACTATATCGATTTAAGATTTTCATTGGAAAAGAGAATTAGAGAGCAGTTTATCTTGAAAGGTGGAAAACCAACTAGAAATGACCCTTTCTATTTTACATTGGGAGAATGTGATTGGGCAAAATCTTGGTATATAAATCCTGGAGTAATAAAAATTCCGTTAACTGACTTTAAACCTGACCATATCAGTTTTACTTATCCTGATAGCATGGTGTCATTTCAGTTTTATGATGAGCCAAAACTTGCAACGTATAGAAAAGATTGTAACGGACAGGTTTTCTTATTGAGCGAAATAAATAATCTGATAAGTGAATATGGATTGCCGTCTGAGGAAAAATCACAAGCTGTGGAAAAGTTTACATATGATAAATACATAGAAGTTCAAGTATGGGATGACTCAATAATAAATGAATATAAACACAATGGGTTTCCCCCGATTTAATGGAGAATAGGGCAAGGTCAAGCGGCCATTGATAAAAAAATACAATGGAGGCTGTTTCTACCATTTCTTTACTGGCTAACTGTAAAGAAATGCTGTCACCAAAGCACCATAAATAAAGGGCAAGGGATATGGAAAGACGAGACTTAGCAGCCGTCTTTTTCCATATTCCTTGCCCTTTGAGTCAAGCCCAAAAAAAATGCTAGCGTATAGTAAGGAAATGGGCTGTTGAGGGAACCCCAAAGCTGTCGATAGCAAAAATCATATAGTCACCAGGTGGCGCAATGGAACTATCCCTTGGCGTTTGCAAAGTGAAGGTTACCTGATTGTCTTGCCCTGTTACCCGATTAATTTCGGGCAGCCAGATGAGTCGTTGATCCATATTGTTCCCATGCGTGACTGAGCCAAGCCTCATCAGGGCGAATTTTGCCGTTAGTAAATCCTTCGATTCGACAGTCAGATTTACTGTGGATGCATAAGTAATGGGGGCATCATTGGTAGCGGTATAAATTAGTAGGGGCTGTTGATTTCGCCATAAATACGGCGGAAAAAAGCGCTCGGCCCTAAAAATTGGCACGATAGTCTCCGGGACGTCAAAGCCACCTGTGCTTCCCGCTTTCATCACGGTGGCATCGGGAAGAAGCAATGCCGTGGAATGATAACGCCGTTCAAGGGTTGCGCTTGCTGCTAAAGTAAAACTTTCCGTCTGCGGATCAAATAACTCAGCCCGCAAGATATTTCCAGAATTTAAATTGGCCCAACCCTGGGATGATCCGCCGGATATTAATACCTTCCCATCGGGCAGTAGCGTTGCATCATGGAGAAATCTACCCACGTTCATCCGGCCTATGGCCCGAAATCCTGGTTGCTGTGCCAGGGTAGCCGCAGTCCGAAACTCGAAGATTTCAGCGGTATTGGTTGCTAATTGAGTTCGGCTCTGATCTCGGTGATCGCCGTTCCTCTCATTTTGTCCACCCGTGAGCAGCACGCGAGCGTTTTGGCTGTTGGCGTCCAGTGGCAACAAGACGGATGATCCATAGTGTGGGTAACTTCTGTTTCCGACTGTTGCGCTCATTCTAAACTCACGATCCATCCTTTCAAGAGGACTTAAAGCACCCGAAGTATATTTAAACAGCCAGCCGCGGTTGCGTTCGTGGGCAAAAATAACCGACACCATTCCATTCAAAAGAGAAGGCAACACATACACACCTGGATACGTTTCTGGATGCTCAGCAGTAATGAAGTTGTTTTGAGGAGGAGAGGGCGTGACCAATTCATTTCGAGCAGGGTCAAAAAGTTCGTAGTCTTTTCGCAACAAACCGTAGTACCCTGTAGCCTCATTCCAGGGATTGGGAGCTAGTGTGCCGCCACTACCCGAAGTAATCAGCATTCGTCCGTCTGGCATGGTAGTAACGGTGGGATACCACCTTTTTTGTCTCATCTTTCCAGGATGAACACTCCACAGCCCAGTTTGAAAGTCAAACAAATGCACGCGTTCGGCAGCATCGCCGGTCAGGCAGTCGGGATCTCCGGGCTCTTCTATATGTCCGGTCCATGGTTCTGTTCCTGGCTCCACCGCTATTCCTTGATGAATGTGTCCTCCGGCGACGAATAATCTGCCATCTGGCAAATGCGCATGACCACTGCAAAAAAGGTTTCTAGGACAAGGGATTGACAGTGAACGGAGCTGGTTTATACGTAGATCCCATAGCCTGGTTTCTAGTGAATTCGCATGGGTGGTTCCCCACATAAATCCACCCCCGTGTCCACTATGATCAATCCCTACATTTCCGTTTTGGTCACGAACGCGAGGAGGTGAAAAAAAGACCACGGAAGCATTTCTTCCGTTACGCATCAGTGCGGCATGAACAGCCACAATACCTAAATCTAAAGTACTTCCCCATTGCCCTTCGGATGGCTCGATCCAAAATTGAAAAGTGGTTGACTGAACCGAGCTTTCTACGCGTAATACTTGGCCTGGTCTGCCCATTTCTCCTACCGACAGCGCCCTCACCCTGAGACCCACTGCTTCAGCATTATTACCTCTAACTTGAATGAAGGTACGATCTCCCTCTTGTCGAATGCGGGAATCTCCACCCAGAACAGGAGTGAGGCTGACTCGTATAGGGGCAGTAGGAGTGATGGCTACTTCTAAAGGCTGGCTGTTCGAGTTTCTAAAATAGATGTCTACGTAACTGCCGATTCCATCACCGTTAATGTGAAGCCTCCAATCGTGCTGCCTGCCTTTCTCATCAGTACTACCAATATCGAAAGCCAGGCTTTCAATGACTCTGTTAATCGTTAGCCCTCGGTTGCAGCTGCTCAACGATGCTGATAAGGTTAGCATTATCGCCCAGCGAAAAACAATACGTGTAGAGTGGCAGAAAAATTTCATGAGGCTAGATAAAGGGGATTAGGTTCATAACTACTCCCTTTCGGGTGATAGAATGTCAAAACTCTTGGAGGGTTTAAGTTTAAAACTAAGTTGATTTCCAGGTTTTAACCCTCCAAGAGTTAGGTTAGAATGTAACAACAATCACCCGAACGGGAGTAACACTTTTATCTATTCCAATAAAAAAAGTAATCACCTTACGCCAGAAATTATTTGCCCCATCAAGCAGATACCTTATTGAATATAATATTGGGAGAGAAATGCGAAAATATTCTTCAAAAATTACGACAATCAGCACACTTTGAGTAGTTTGGCCAAATGAGAAAACTGCTTAACTTCCTTAAGGCACATCTTAGGAAGGATTTTCATCCGGGCTTATACCTCACCATCTCCATCTTTCTGGCCATTACCATCTCGGCTAATTACTATTTCGATATTGAAAATACCGTAATCGATGCCTACCGCGGGCGCGAAATACGCATCTTGTGGTACTTTCTCTTATATAGTTTTGCCTATTATTTCACGGTGTTAACCCAGGCTTTTTTCAGTCCGCAGGGGAACTCAGTTTTGCGACAACCCCGGTTTTGGGTGCTTAGTCTGGCTGGTATGGGCATGCTGGGGGTCGATGGCGCTTTTCATTACCACCAATGGGTAGCTGAGCACTATATTCCGGTAGAGGCGCAATACTATGCGATGCAGTGTTTGAGTCAACTCAACAGTTTATTTACCATTCTATTGCCTTGTGCGCTCTTGTACTGGTTGTACGATCGCCCGGAAAATTTTTATGGAATGACCACGCATCAAGTCGATTGGCGGCCGTACGGCGGGATGCTGCTGGTAATGATGCCTTTAATCACCTGGGCTTCTTTCCAGCCAGATTTCCTGTCGAGCTATCCTTCTTACCACGTTTCATCGGCAGATCGTTACCTACCCTCGCCACCCTGGCTAAACGCCCTGGGATTTGAACTGGCGTATGGTTGGGATTTTGTGGCCACCGAACTGCTTTTTCGCGGTTTTTTGGTGATTGGAATGGTGAATGTGCTGGGCTCCAAAGCGGTTTTGCCCATGGCAGTTACGTATGCTTTTCTACACTTTGGCAAACCGGTAGGCGAAACCATCGGCTCCATTTTCGGGGGCTATATCTTGGGTGTGATTGCCCTATACACCCGGAATATCTGGGGAGGCGTTGCCATTCACCTGGGTATCGCTTGGTTAATGGAATTGGCCGCTTTTATCCAAATAGAGTTTCGTTCTTAAAACAATTTTTATTAATTTATAAGCGTTTTACCTAGGTGCCTTCAGTTGAAACACGGGTGCTCATACAACCTATAACATAATAAATTTACTCCCATGGGGAAGCAATTTTTGGTATTGAATAGTCTCATTTTTGGTACTATTGTACTCCTTTCCAATCCTGCAAACGCTCAACAACAGATTCAACCCGATTCAGTAACCATTGCTCGCGACAAGTGGGGCGTACCGCATATTTTTGCCAAAACTGATCCCGAAGTGGCCTATGGCCTGGCCTGGGCACATGCCGAGGATGATTTTAAAACCATCCAACTGACCTTACTGGCTGGCAAAGGAATGCTCGGACAACTCAAGGGCAAGGAGGGAGCGGAGGTCGATTACGTGGTAGCCTTGCTTCGTGCCCGAGAACTGGCCATTGCACGTTACAACACCGATCTGTCTGCCGACTATAAAAGGCTATTAGAAGGGTATGTGCAGGGATTGAACGATTACGCCCGCACGCATCCGCGAGAAGTACTGGTCAAGAAGAGCTTTCCTATTACGCCGCAAGACCACGTAGCTACAGCAGTACTGTCCTTATCCATTGTGTCGGGAGCCGATGATGTATTAAAAGCCATTTTTTCTGGCGAAACGCCTCCGGTAGCCTTGCAGAAAGTGGGTGGTTCCAATGGCATTGCTATTCATTCCTCTAAAACGACCGAAGGGAAAACCTACCTGGCTATTAACTCCCACCAGCCGCTCGAAGGACCGGTGGCCTGGTACGAAGCCCACGTAGCCAGTGAAGAAGGCTGGAACATACTGGGTGGGCTGTTTCCTGGTTCGCCCGTGATTAACCACGGTTGCAATCCTAACCTGGCCTGGGCGCACACCATCAATTACCAGGATAAATTTGACGTGTATGAATTAGAAATTAATCCAGCTAATCCCTTGCAATATAAATTTGATGGTAAGTGGGAAACGTTGGAAGAGAAGGAAGTAAAGCTTAAGGTGAAGTTGTTTAGTGCGTTGAAAATCAGCGTAAAAAAGAAAGTTTATTGGAGTCGATATGGCGCCACCGTAAAGACGGATAAAGGTGCATTCTCTATCGCGATGACGGCCAATCAGGATATACGGGGCACCGAGCAATGGTATCGGATGAACAAGGCGCAGAACTTCACCGAGTTTAAGAAAAGCCTGGAAATGCTGGCATTGCCGGGTTTCAGCATTGTGTATGCCGACCGCTACGATACTATTTTCTACATCAGCAATGGCAAATTACCCCTTCGTGACCCGGCTTATCAGTGGACGAGTACCTTGCCTGGCAATACTTCCCGCACGCTTTGGAAAGAATACCATCCATTCAAAGCTTTACCGCAGTTAGTCAATCCACGCAGCGGGTATTTGTATAATATGAACCACACGCCTTTTAACGCAACCGCTTCGGCGGATAACCTAAAGGCGAAGGATTTTGACCCGACTATGGGCTTTGAAACCTATAATAACAACCGGAGCAAACGTTTTATGGAACTCATTAAGCAGTATAAAAAATTGAGTTACGAAGACTTTAAGCGCATTAAATATGATGTACAATTGCCAGCTAAAATGGTGTATGCCACTGATATAACCGCTATTTTTGATTTGAATCCTGCTGATTATCCTGACCTGCGGCAAGCCATTGAAAAAGCAAAACACTGGAACCATCGGGGCGATGTTAATAATTGCGATGTTTTGATTCCCTTGCTCGTATATATCCGTGAGTCGGAGTTGTTAGCAGCCGGGAAAATTACCTACCAAAGCCGAAAAATTAGCCGAGAAGAATGTATTTCCGCTTTGCGTTACGCTCAGGCTTATCTGCTCAAGCATTTTGGCTCCCTCGATGTCAAGCTGGGCGATTACCAAAAGCTCGTGAGAGGTAACATAGAAATGCCCATGTTTGGTATACCTGATGTGATTTCAGCCATCTCCAGCCGACCGTATAAAGATGGAAAGGTGCAGGCGTACCAGGGCGAATCGTACATTGAGCTGGTGAAATTCTCCAAAGATGGCCCGGAAATAGAATCTATTGTTCCCTACGGGGCGTCTAATCACCCAGATAGCCCTCATTATGCCGACCAGATGAAGCTGTATGTGCAGCAAAAGACCAAGCCCATGACATTGGATAAGGCCACCATACTGAAAGAGGCTGAACGCATTTACCATCCCAGGTAAAATAAGGTAGATTTTCTTCCCTGACGAAGGGATGTTTGACCATTCTATTTTCAGGTTGTGTTAGCCTGTCTACGGGCCGCTTTTTGGCAAAGCTTTTATTTTTGTGCAGATTTGCCGCAGAAACCATTTCAATCTTCGCTTACCAATGACAGTAGAAAAAGTAAATTGTTTGATTATAGGTTCTGGGCCGGCGGGGTATACTGCGGCCATTTATGCCGCCAGGGCTGGTATGAAACCCGTGTTATTTCAGGGCTTGCAGCCTGGTGGTCAGCTAACTATCACAACCGAAGTAGAAAACTATCCGGGCTATCCCGAAGGCGTACAAGGGCCGCAGATGATGATGGATTTCCAGAAACAAGCGGAGCGGTTTGGTACGGATGTCCGCTATGGTATAGTGACCAAAGTCGATTTTTCTGGCGACTTAAAAAAAGTAATTGTGGATGATTCCCACGAAATTCATTCGCCTACCATTATTATTTCTACCGGAGCCTCTGCTAAGTGGCTGGGGCTGGAATCGGAACAACGCCTCAATGGCCATGGCGTTTCGGCCTGTGCCGTTTGTGATGGCTTCTTTTTCCGGGGAATGGAAGTAGCTATTGTAGGCGGAGGAGATACGGCCTGTGAAGAAGCCAGTTACCTGTCGAAACTATGCAAAAAAGTTTATATGATTGTTCGCCGGGATGAGCTGAAAGCTTCCCTGGTGATGCAAAAGCGCGTTCAATCGTTAGAAAATATCGAGATCCTTTGGAATACCGAGACGGACGAAATTTTGGGTAATGGAGAGGTGGAAGCTGTTCGGGTTAAAAACCGAATAACCAACGAGTTGCGTGAGATTTCTATCAAAGGTTTCTTTGTTGCCATAGGCCACCAGCCTAATACCCATATTTTCAAGGATTTTTTGAATATGGATGAAAATGGCTACCTTGAAACTGTTAAGGGAAGTACACATACCAATGTAGAAGGCGTTTTTGCTTGTGGAGATGCCCAAGATCATATTTACCGCCAGGCAGTCACTGCCGCGGGTACTGGTTGCATGGCCGCTTTGGATGCTGAACGTTATTTAGCTGCTAAAGGCCTACACTGATTATTTTGTTTCCATTCATTGACAAAAAGCAGGGAAAGAGATTCCTGACCAGGTAGACTATTCTTTGCGTACGATATACAATGCGATTCAACCTTCTTATTCTTGCCCTTCTTCTTTTATTTGCCGGTTCCAAATCTTACGCCCAAGAAACCACAAAATTCAAAAAAAGCCGCAATATCAAGGTCTCTCCCGCCAAGAAAGGCTCTGAGAGAGGCAAAAAAGCGGACAAATCAGTAAAACCACCGCCTGTAGAGGAAGAGATAGTGGATGAAGAAGATTCATCCGACTTCGAACCCGTATTCGAGCCTAAAAAGCAGCTTTCGGTGGTAAGTGAAGATACCTCTACTATCAATGAGGGTGAAACCAGCATCGTAGAAGTGGAAGAAGAAATCCAGGTAGATTCGGTTTGGATCAAAATTGCTGGCTACTACTCTATCTGGGATTCGCGCAGCGTAAATCCTTACCGAATTGATGCTACACAGTTTAGAGATACGATTCCAATCCGCTTATACGATGATCAACACGGCTGGTCGTTGCCATTGAATAGGGGCGTAATCAATTCTAATTTTGGCTATCGGGGCTACCGTTGGCACTACGGCACCGATTTAGATTTAGATACGGGTGATACTGTAAAAGCCGCCTTTGACGGCATTGTCAGGATTGCTAAGTGGGATGGCGGAGGCTACGGAAACTACTTGTTGATTCGCCACTACAATGGCCTCGAAACCATTTATGGTCACCTCACCAAGTCATTGGTAGAAGTAGGTCAATTGGTAAAGGCTGGTCAGTTGATAGGGTGGGGGGGCAGCACTGGCCGGAGTTCCGGGCCGCATTTACACTATGAAGTGCGCTATCAAGGAGCCGCCATTAACCCCACGCTCATCTATGACTTTCCCCATAATGTACTACTTGCCAATTCCTTCTTACTCACGTCTGAATACTTTGAATACCTAAAACCCAGCAAGAAATACCCTAGGGTTAGGAAGGTAGTTTACCACAAAGTTCGCTCTGGAGATAACTTAGGAGCCATTGCCCGTAAATATGGCGTGTCCACCTCTGCACTCCGTCGACTCAATCACCTGGGCAGGCGTTCATCCATACGGAAAGGCCAACGTTTACGCATCAAGTAACCCTTATCTGGCTGTAAATAAACGACTTTATATTACACGTGTGCTTGAATAAGCTTTTTGTTTCTTTTTTCAAGATATACATAATAAGTCGGTAAATTTATTACGTATATCTTTAATAAGAAAGGTCGGTTCAGTGTAGCTTATTCTCTTCACAGCGCAAGGCTGGCTATTACCTGTTCTTTTTTCTTCATGCAATTAGCGTAAAATAGTACGTTTGGATAGAGAAGTAATTTTAACGCATGAAACTTGATATATTAGTATTTGCTGCACACCCAGACGATGCAGAACTTGCTTGCTCCGGGACGATTCTTGCGCACATTGCCCAAGGGAAAAAAGTTGGCATTGTCGATTTGACCCAAGGGGAACTAGGTACGCGTGGCACACCAGAAATCCGTCAAAAAGAAGCAGCCTTGTCAGCAGATATTTTGGGGATTCATGCACGGGAAAACTTAAAACTAGCCGATGGCTTCTTTCAGAATGACCAGGCACATCAATTAATTGTCGCTGCTGCCATCCGGCGTTTTCGTCCTGACATAGTATTAACCAACGCCATTGGCGATCGACATCCTGACCATGGGCGGGCTTCGGCTTTGGTCAGTGATGCGTGTTTTTTTGCTGGTTTGCAGAAAGTAGCGACATTCGACCATGATGGTTCGCCTCAAGAACCGTGGCGGCCTCATCGAGTCTATCACTTTATTCAGGATCGGTATATCACCCCAGATATTGTAGTCGATATTTCGCCCTACTGGGAGACGAAGGTTGCGTCAATTATGGCCTTTAAAAGTCAGTTTTTCGATCCGGACAATAAAGAGCCCAAAACGTATATCTCCAGCAAAAACTTTATTGACTCGATAGGAGCGAGGGCAATGGAAATGGGGCATTATATTGGGGTAGCGTATGGAGAAGGCTTTACGAAGGAAAGACACATAGGAGTAAAAAGTTTGTTTGATATACTATAATCAAGTGCGTTAATCTATTATCCTCATTCGATTTATATAGATTAACGCGCTTTTTTTACTAGTTATTATTTAACATAATGTAAGATATGGTAACAAATTTGTTTCTTTTAGCCTATACTTCCCTGTTTAGGGTATGTTGATAGCGGAACAGCAATTAGTATGTGTCGTATAAAAATTTATTGCTACTTATCCATCGTAAACACGCGATTTCTGCATTTTTCGGCGCCTGATCACCTTTTGTACACTTGATTTGGGGCGCTGTATACCTTTTGTATACCTACCAAAATAGGTTCATTCCTGCTTCTATCACGATGTTTGTCCTGTCGATGCGGCTTATCCTTCAACACTATTTTTCAAAGGAAGCGGATGTCAATAGAGCAGTCCAAAATATACTTAAATAACAATACTAAAATCCATTTGTCAAGTGAATGAAACTTTTGAAAATACGTCTAGGGGCAATGAAGCATCTTACAACCGTCCGGGAAATAATAGCTTTTCGCACGTAGATATCCCTGCCATTACATTACCCAAAGGGGGAGGAGCGATCAAAGGGATGGAGGAAAAATTTCAGGTAAATGTCGCCACCGGTACCGCCTCATTTGCTATTCCCCTTCCTATTAGTCCTTCCAGGCAAGGTTTTCAGCCCTCCCTTTCATTGGCTTATAATTCTGGCGCAGGCAATAGTCCTTTTGGCATTGGCTGGAATGTTGGAAATGGAGGGATTTCCCGAAAAACCGAGAAAGAGCTACCCCAATATAAGGACGAGGAAGAATCGGATACGTTCCTTATCGCTGGTTCAGAGGATTTAGTGCCTCTGTTAGAGCTTATTAACGGCCAATGGAAACGAAAAATCACTACTGAAAACGGAAGTACTATTTTTACTTACCGTCCGCGGATAGAAGGAAGCTTTGCCAGGATAGAACGATGGGTAAATGATTTATCAAAAGATACCTATTGGAAGGTCACCAGCAAAGACAACACCACTACTTTGTATGGCCTTACCGATGAAAGCAGGATTTCAGATCCTAAGCAGCCAACAAGAATATATGAATGGCTGCCTTGTTTCAGTTTTGATGACAAGGGTAACTGTTTGAAGTATGTTTATAAAAAAGAAGATTTTCAATTCCGCGAGGAAGATTTGGCAAAAAAGTCCAGGCTGAATGAGAAGAATAGGCTAGGCAATTGCACGCAAGCCTATCTTAAACGGGTCTGGTATGGGAATACTATCCCATTTAGGGTGGGTGATTTACAGCTAGATAATGATCAGTTTATGTTCGAGCTGGTGGTTGATTATGGCGAACATCCATCCATCATTCCGGTTCCTGCAAATATTCACGAGGAAACCCAAATCTGGGAATGTCGCGAGGATGCCTTTTCGAGCTACCGTTCGGGTTTTGAAATCAGGACTTATCGTATATGCCGAAGGGTATTGATGTTTCATCACCTGGAAGAGCTTTCGCCTAACCCGTACCTGGTCAAGTCTTTAGCGCTTCAATACAACCATACGCCCAACAACGATGCTTCCTCTGCAACGCTGGAGGGATTTACCTATCTCCGCAAGCTAATCCAACAAGGACATAAATATGATGCGGCTACGGGCGTTTATCAGACCCGTTCTTTGCCAGCTATGGAGTTTGATTATGAAGGACATCATTGGAATACTGCCATTCAGGCGGTAGATCCGGAAAGCCTGGTTCACGCACCGGTGGGACTTGATAAACCGTATCAGTGGATCGACTTGTATAATGAAGGCATTGCTGGGATTTTAAGCGAGCAGGGTGGCGGATGGTACTATAAACATAATTTGGGCGAAGGGAAGTTTGCCCAGGCGAGTTTAGTCGCTTCCAAACCTTCTTTTTCCGGTTTGTCAAGCGCCCTTCAATTGCATGAATTGGATGGGAACGGGAAAAAGTATGCCGTCAGCCTAGCTGCTGAGCCTCAAGGCTTTTGGGGATTGGACTCGAATGATGAATGGGAGCTATTTCAGCCATTTGAGCAATTACCCAATATAAATTTCAATGATCCCAACACCAAATGGATTGATCTCAACGGAGATGGTTTGCCAGATTTGATGGTGGCCGAAGAGACTGCTTTTCGCTGGTATCCTTCCAAAGGCCGAAAAGGATTTGAAAGATCGGGGACGGTTGTGGGGGCATTGGATGAAGAGAAAGGCCCGATATCCGTATTTACCGATCCCGTACAATCTATTTTCCTGGCCGATATCAATGGCGATGGACTGACGGATATAGTCAGAATTAGGAATGGAGCTATTTGCTATTGGCCCAATCTGGGTTATGGGCATTTCGGAGCAAAAGTGAGCATGGACCATGCGCCGCTATTTGACCATTCTGAAGCTTTTAATCCCGCCTTTTTACGTCTGGCAGATATTGACGGTTCGGGTACGACTGATTTGGTTTACCTGGGGCATAATGATTTTAGGATATGGATGAATTTGCACGGGAATAGCTGGGCCACTACACCGCAAATCATTCACCACTTTCCTGAAATCAATACTCAGGTGGATATTTCGGTCATTGATTTCCTGGGCTTCGGTACCGCCTGTATGGTATACTCTTCTCCCTTGCCCAGCTATACCGGCAGACAGATGCAATATATGGATCTGATGGATGGCCGAAAGCCTCATATCATGGTAGGCTATCGCAACAATTGCGGCAAAGAAGTGTCATTTGAGTACAAGTCTTCTACCTACTATTATTTAAAGGATAAACAAGCAGGGAAAAAGTGGATCACTCCATTGCCTTTTCCGGTTCATGTATTAAGTAAAACCGTCAGCCGGGATACGGTTGCGCAAACCCGTTTTGCTTCGGAATATACCTATCATCATGGCTACTACGATCAGTCAGAAAGAGAGTTTCGGGGGTTTGGGCGCGTAGAGCAACTGGACAGTGAAACGTATGAAGATTTCATCCGACAGGATGCGTCTAATATTGTGGAAAAAGATCTCCATCAGGACCCGGTAAGGTCGGTCAATTGGTATCACACCGGTGCCTATATCGAAAAGGTGAAAATACTGAAGCAGTTTGAACAGGAATACTTCTCCAATACCGAGTTCAAAGAATACCATTTGCCCGATGCCGTCATACTGCTGCCCGATGGAATGACCCTCTTGGATTTATCACCGGAAGAATGCCGGGAAGCGTCCAGAAGCTGCAAATCGATGCCCATCCGCCAGGAAGTGTATGCAGAGGACAATGATCCGCGGAAGAATATTCCCTTTACGGCTGCCGAACATAATGGCACCATTCGCATGCTTCAACCCCGTGGGAAAAATAAACATGCCGTATTTCTGGTGACTGAAAGCGAGTCCATTACTTATACTTATGAAAGAAATGCAGCAGACCCGCGGATTGGCCATACCTTTAATTTGGAAATAGACGAATTAGGGAATGTGCTAAAATCGGTAGCAGTCGTGTATCCACGCGTATGGGTAGACGATGATTTGCCCCCGGAAGTGCAGCAAGCGCAAGCCAAACGACATTTGATCTATACCGAAAATGACTTGACCCATGATGTGGTTACTCAGGCGAACTATCGCTTGCGGGTAGGCTGCGGAAGTCGGACGTATGAAATAACCGGCGTTCAACCTACACCCACAGCTTTTTTCTTCCACCTAGCCGACATTCGGAATCAAATTAGTATTTGTACCAATCTAGCCTATCACCTGGATTCTACTGCCGGGCTGCAACAAAAGCGCCTCATCGAACATGTGCGTGCGCTCTTTCGAAAGAATGACCTGAGTGTGTTGCCTTACCAGCAAATCGACTCTTTAGGGTTACCCCACGAAGGCTACAAACTCGCCTTGACGGACGACCTGGTTGACAAGCTTTATCAAGGCAAAGTTAATCCTCTTGTATTAGCCGAAGGCAAGTACCGAAACGACATCACTTCCATAAACGAATGGTGGATTCCCTCCGGCACAATGGAGTTGGATACTGCTTTTTATATGCCCATTAAATACATTGATCCTTATTTACACGAAACAAAAGTCACTTACGATTCCAACCGGTTTCTTTTCGTGAAAGAAACCATCGATGTACTCCAAAATACCGCCCGTGTCCAGCAGTTTGACTACCGGCTCCTGGTTCCGGTAGAAATGCAGGATATGAACCTGAACCTTACCGAAGTAACCTATGATATAGTAGGAATGGTCGTAGGTATGGCCGTAAAAGGGAAAGGAAACGAGGCAGACGACCTTCAAAATTTTAAAGCAGACCTTACTCAAAATGAGATAGATGCTTTCCTCCTGAATCCTGTTTATAACGGGGCAGCACTGTTACAGCACGCAACCAGTCGGTTTATTTATGACTTGTCAAAAATACCGGCGGTGGTCGGGAGTATTGTTCGGGAAGAACACCATGGGATAAATCCTGCTCCCAAGCTTCAATATTCTTTTGAATATACCAGTGGAAATGGGCAAGTGCTGATGAAAAAAGTACAGGCAGAGCCGGGAATGGCTATGGCTATAGACGCCAGCAACCAATTAATCGCACTGGATACTTCCCCCAACCTACGTTGGATCGGCAATGGAAGAACCATTCTCAATAACAAAGGCAAGCCCGTAAAGCAATATGAGCCCTATTTCAGCCTTACTCATGGCTATGAAGACGATAGCCGATTAGTTGACATTGGAGTCAGTCCAGTGAATTATTACGATGTAGCCGGACGAGCGACTAAAACGGAGCTTCCCAATGGCACCTTCATAAAGGTAGCATTTGACTCCTGGTTTCAAAAGTCTTTTGATCAGAACGACACCATCAAAACTACCCAATGGTATACCGACAGAATCAACCGACTGATCGATGTAAAGTTACTGCAAGCAGGGAAAGACCCGGCGAAAGAGCAGGAAGCGGCAGAAAAAGCGGCTATTCATGACAGCACCCCGTCGGTAGTACATACCGATTCCTTAGGTCGAAGCTTTTATACCATTACCCATAACAAGTTTTTTGAGAAAGCGACCCAAACCACAACCGAGGAAAAGCTAACCACTTTGGTGGAATTGGACATCGAAAACAACCTGAAATCGGTGACCGATGCCCGAGGAAATAAGGTGATGCAATACCAGCACAGCATGCTCGGAGCGGTCTGCCAGCAAATAAGCGCAGATGCCGGCGTGAGGTGGATGTTTGCCGAAGTAATGGGTAAGACCTTGCGAACGTGGGATGAACGGAACCATCAGTTTGAATTTGGCTTCGATGCGTTGCATCGCCCGCTCTGGTCGCAGGTGAAGGGGGGAGATGGGCTAATTCCTTTGGACAACAGGTATGATCTTTTTGTCTATGGAGAAGAACAAACCAATCCTGAATTGAACAACTTTCGCGGAAAGGCATTCCGTCAGTATGACACGGCAGGGCTATTGCAAATCCCTGGGTATGATTTCAAAGGAAATCCGGTAAGTGCCACCCGGCGTTTTTGCATCGATTATAAAAATGTGGTGAATTGGAATCAGGTAGATCCTTCAGCGTTACTGCAAGCGGAAGAATTGGCCTCCGTCTCCACTTTTGATGCCTTGAATCGGGTAAAACAGCATCTCACCCCCGATGGAAGCCTTTACCTGCCCCAGTACAATGAAGCCAACTTACTAGATAAAGTGTTGGTAACCCAAAATGGACAGTCCGAAATCTTTGTAAAAAACATTGACTACAATGAGAAGGGCCAGCGTAGCAAGATCATTTACGGAAATGAGGTCCGCACTAATTATTTCTATGACCAAGAAACCTTTGGCCTGTTGAGGGTAGAAACCAAGAACAGTAACCATGAACTCTTGCAGGACCTCAATTATACATTCGACCCGGTTGGTAACATTACTTCGGTAACAGATAAAAATATCCCAACCACGTTTTTTAGTAACCAAAAAATCACCGGAACGGCTGATTACACCTACGATGCACGCTATCAATTAAGAGAAGCAACTGGCCGAGAGCACATTGCCCAGGCATCATTCGGAACCAAAGATAATTGGGATGATTTACCTTTTCTCAAACAATACAGCCAAGGCGATGCGATGGCCTGGCAAAATTATACCCAGAAATACCAGTATGATGCCTCCGGAAATATCACTCAACAGAGGCACGTGGTACCAAACGGGAGCTGGACGCGCGAGTATGATTATACACCCACGCCCGGTGCGTTGCCAAGCAATCGTTTGAAATCCACCACCGTTGGCAACGATACTTACCAGTATCCGCACCATACCCAACACGGGTTCATCACTTCCTTGCCTCATTTACAGGTCATGAACTGGAATTTCAAAGAGGAATTACAAGCCGTAGCAAAGCAGGTAATGCTAAATGGCACGCCGGAAACGACCTATTATGTATATGATGGAAGTGGACAAAGAGCTCGGAAGATCACCGAAAGACAGGCCGGGGCGGGCGCTACTCCATCCAAAAAGGCTGAACGGATGTATGTGGGTGGCCTGGAAGTATACCGAGACTATGATACTACTGGCGCTATCCTCTTGGAGCGAGAAACCTACCACGTGATGGATGATACGCAAAAGGTTGCGATGATAGAAACGCTCACCCAAGGCAATGATGGTTCTGCTCCTCGCCTCATTCGCTACCAACTTTCCAACCATCTGGGCTCTGCCTGCCTTGAATTGAACGAAAGTGGCGTGCTGATTTCTTACGAAGAATTCCATCCTTTCGGCACAACTTCTTACCAGGCCATCAATAAAGATATCAAAGCGGCTTACAAGCGCTATCGTTATACTGGCATGGAAAGGGATGAGGAAAGTGGCTTGGAATACCACTCAGCCAGGTATTATTTGCCGTGGTTAGGAAGGTGGCTAAGTGCCGATCCTGCCGGACAGGTGGATGGATCTAATTTGTATCGCTATTCAAGGAACAATCCATTGATTTTTCTAGATCCCAGTGGTCATGCGTCTATTAAGGGAATAATTGAAGGGGTTAAAAAGGTTGTTCAAGCGGCTAACCTGGTATTGAACCTACAGGGAGCTATAGACAACTCAACTCAGCCAGATATTACCGATATACCTGACCCCAAATCAGGGACAGAAATAGTGAAGGATGGTGGGGAGGCTGTAACAGAAAATGATAAGGTTGGCCCTCCACCACCAAAAAAACTTCCTAAACCACAACCTCGCTCAAGAAAGGTAGTCGATCCTAAAGAGAAAGAAAAAAAAATAGAACGAGAACACCGGGAAGCGGCCGAAAAGGTATATGATGAAATGAGGAAAGCTAATGAGGAAGCAAAACGTAGAATGGAATTGGCTAAACTTTTAGAAAACGCGGAAGCGGCAGAAGCGGCACATGCGGCGGCGAGAGCAGATGCAGTTTATGGGAAAAGCAACAATGTAACACGTTTTCAGGGGATGGCTAGTACGAGTATTAACCAAACAGCGGATGCACAAGCGCATGGCCAAGTGAGGCTTTCCATTACTATTGGAGCGGGAATAGTTGGCTTGCAAGCAGCCGGCAATGCAGCAATTTTAACCGGAAGCGTGGGTGTTGGATTGGTGTCAGCTCCACTAACTGTAGCCCCTGTAGCCCCTGTAGCAAGTGTCTTTATTACTGGATACCGTTTTGTTCCTGTATTACCCGTAGCAGCTTCTTTAGTTGATAAACTACGCATTGTTGCGATTAATAATGGGCCGCGTATCAGTGTATTTATTGAAAATCAAGCAGAATCCATTAAAGAGATGGAATCTGAAGCGGAAGCAGTTGTAGTTGTAGCTAAACGGGTTTTGCACTTGCCATAGAAAGGTGCTTTCTCAATATTTTACCAACACAAGAAGTATAGTTTAGTCATTCCATTCATAAAAAATTCACAAATAAATAAGTATGCAAATTCCACCAACGCTATCCTATATTTTACAAGGGCAAATTACCGACCAGTACAATGCGCCAGTCCCAGGTTTGATAGTCCGGGCATTTGACAAAGACCCCAATACGCCAGATAATCCTTTGGGAGTAGACACCATTACGAGTGAGGATGGGAAGTATGCCATCGCTTTTACTGCCAATGAATTTACTGTGGAGGGCTATGAAAGTGGAGGGCCAGAATTGATAATTCGGGTGTTTAGTAGAGATAACTTATTGGGTGAGAGTCGTATGAGTCCCAATTCGAAGAGGGAAACTACGATTGATTTGCAGGTGCATATGGAAGGACATAACCATAACCGTAGTGCCCCGCTGGTGGATTATGCAAAAATCCTCAACCTTAAAGAGGATGTATTAGCCATTCTTGCCCGAAAGAACCTGCTAATTGACAACATAAATGAAGCAGCCTTGGCTGAGTTCGTCAATGAAAAGATCATTGACAGCCAACAAAAAGACGAATTGATTCTGGTGGCCAACCTTGCTCATTTAAGTGGGGAGAATGTGGAATTAGTTGGAGCATTAAAAGCAGTTACCCGAACCTCTACCATCGAATTGGTTAGTTGGGATAAAGCTAATTGGCTCTCGTTACTTAAGAAAAATCGCATTGCGGTACCCAAAGACGAAATTGATGCCGAATCGTATGCCGAAAACCTCCGTGAGGTAGTAGAAAAGTCTTTCCCAACCGAGTACTTTCTTCATCGGACTATCAAGAACGATGCTAGTGTAAAAGTTTCTGGGCTCGTAAAATCCATTGCGCCCTTATTTAAGAATAATGAAAAAATAATTGCTGAGAATCATCTTGATGCCCTTTCTTATGACTGGAATGGCATTTCGGAGGATAATAAAAGGCTAATCGAAGGTGGCTTATTGGAACTGTCCGCCTTTGTCAACACTTACCGAGCGTTGGGGGTGGCCGATATTCTCAATCAGAAAGAAACTGCTGTTGAGCAAAAGCAGGTGGTAATAGAAAAGCGTTTTGGTTCTTTAAATACTTTTTATACGAACAATCCAGCAATCGATCTTCAGCAATCTGATTTTTCCACGAAAGATATCCTCACACAAAAAGATGCTTGGAATTGGAAGGATATCGATGCGAAAGAACAACCCTATGTAAAAAAACAAATGTCTGCGCTACAACGGACATTTACCATGGGTGGAAATCACGAAATGGCTGATGCTCTTCTGAAGACCGGCTTTGACTCAGCCAGCGCTATCGTTAGTTTAACGGAAAAAGATTTTTTAGCCGCCAGTAATTTGGATACCGCAAAAGCTAAAAACATTTATTCCCATGCCAGAGAAACGGCTATTGCTTCTTCGCATTATTATGAAGCCATCAGAGATGTGGTTCAGGGATCGTTTAAAGATATTGGCCTCAACAACCAGAGTGCAAAACTGGTAAATGACTTGCGGGAGATTGACGGGTATGATGCATTGTTTGGTAGCCAGGACTTTTGTGATTGTGATGCCTGTAAATCAATTCTAAGTCCGGCGGCGTATTTTACCGACCTGATGTATTTCACCCAAGAACACGTTTCTAAGCAGGTTTTTATTCCAGCGCATATTGATCATCCGCTTTACCTGAAAAACAGAAGACCCGATTTATGGACGTTGAAGTTAAGCTGCCAGAATACATCTACCGAGTTGCCTTATCTGCAAGTCGTAAATGAAGTGCTGGAAAGCTATTTAATCAAACAATTTCCTGGTACGCCAGTCTATGACATGTTGCTGTCTGCCAAATGGTCTTGCCGTCAGCCATTCAATTTAGTGCTCGAAGAAATAAGATTGTTTCTGAGCCATTTTGACTTGAGCCTTGATCATCTTTACAAAATGCTGAATGTCAGTGCTTCAGAACAGTATCGGGAAAAGCTAAAGCTTTCTAAGGATGAACTGCCCCTTGTGTCAACTCCCGATCCGGTTGGAGTCAGACAACGGTTTGGTAATATTCCACTCAATCAATTAAACCTGGCAGATTTTATCCGCTTGGCTGGTATTTCACGGTCAGAATTGGATGATTTGTTGCAAACCAAGTTTGTTTCGGCTATTGCCACGGTAAAAGTAAATGTTGTCCAGAGCAATGCCGATATTCAGGTTTACGAGGAAAAATTAACGAACCTCACCGATGCAAACCTGGACTTGATTCATCGCTACATCCGTCTCTGGAAAAAAACTGACTGGAGCCTTCGTGAATTCGACTTGATTTTGAATGCCTTGAAATCGAAAGGGAATCTGAATAATCTGGAGCAATTAGATGCGGCAGGTAATCCCAAGGTTTTACAATTGGCAGCGGTTATTACCATTCAGAAAGCCTTAAATCTGAGCTCGGAAGAAATGGCTACCCTTATCTACCAGTTTCCTCAGACCTCCATCAAAAACAATCAGAAGTTTTTATACGAGAGGATTTTTGATCTGGAGAAAATATTTGGGGTGGCTTCTGTAGATGCCAACGGTGTTAAAATCCTTCATACCCAAGCAACCCTCCCTGCCGATAAATCGACTGACAAAATCACGTCCTTACTGTTGGCTGGCTTAAGTGTTACGCAATCTGATTTGGAGATGCTATTCAACCTCCTTTCTATTGATCGCACAATTAATCAGGTGATTACTGTTGACGTATTATCTACCCTCTATCGGCATGCGAGTATTGCGCGCGGACTGAAAATTACTATGGAAGATTTTGTCAATGCCATAAACCTGACCTTAGGTGGGCTGCCAATTACCCAGTTGGCGCATATAGATAGCCTGATCGGATTGGTGGATTGGATGAATAAGTCGCCTTTCAGTATTTCAGAAATAATGCTGATTGTCAAAGGAAAAGAAACGTCTCAAATCAAATTTGCCCATGACCTGAATACGGCAAGCGCAGCCGTTATTGAAATTCAGAAAAATGCTACAAATGACAAAAAAGATAAGCTTGAGCTATTAAAAGGCTATTTACAGAGCGCATTTAATCTTACCCAGCCACAGCTAATTGAGGAGTTTTTGCTGAACCTGGTTTCGGTAGATATAACAGGAGTCCAGATGGCAACTGCCCTTAATGCTGCTTTTGTGAATGGCAAACCTGTCATTCCAGCCAATCTCGATGGTTTGGTCAAGTTGATGCGGGAACTCGAATGTGCTGTTTTATTGTTCGGGAAAGTTCAATTTGATGCCGATAAGATTTCGTTTTACCTTCAAAACAAGGCCGTATTTGGTATTAGCGATTTTAAAAGTCTAACTATTGACAATATAGCAAATGCCGTATTGTATCATTCGCTGCTTGAAAATAATACGGAGAATGCAGGCAAAATCAATGAGATGCTGTTGAGTTTTCAGGCCAATGCCTTGTTTTCTGCCACGGACAATGCCATCATTGCCGACTTGTGGAAGCAACCCGAAAGCCTGATTATCTCTCTAACGAATGCGTTGACGTTTACAAAACCCGCGCTAAAAGCCATTAGCTATTTAAAGGATTGCCATCAGCTCTGTTTGGTGTTAGGCATACAGGGCGATGCCCTTTTAAACCTGATCAAAACCAGCCATGTTGAATTAAAGGTGGCCAGCAATATTGTTGCGGGTGCATTTGCCTCTAAATATGAAGAGGAGAAGGTACGCGTCGCAAAATTAGAACCCTTCCTGGATAAATTGAATACATTGAAGCGGAATGCTTTATGCGATTATATTATATCCAGAAGCGACGTGTTTAAGTTTAAAGACAGAGCTGATCTCTATAATTTCTTTTTGCTGGATGTTGACATGAGCGGTTGTTTCCGTACTTCCAGATTAGTGGCTGCCATTACGAGCTTGCAACATTACCTGATGCGTTGCCTGATCAACCTGGAGCAATCAAGCGATACACTGAATCCGAAAATTACTGACTTACATGTTAAGCCAGATATGATTCCGGCAGATGAATGGGAGTGGCGCAAAAATTACCGGGTATGGGAAGCCAATCGCAAAGTATTTCTGTACCCAGAAAACTATATAGACCCGACCCTGCGTGATACTAAAACAGCTATTTTCAAGGAGTTGGAAGATGCGTTGCTACAGCAAAAAATCACTAAAGAATCCTCTGAGGCGGCTTATAAAAAATACATCGCTCAGTTTTCTGACCTGACCCGGCTACGATATGCCGGAGGATATTTTCATCAGATTACTACCATTGCGGGGTTTGTTAGTCTGGGAAATGACGCCAATAATTATGCATCCGCCGATGCTTTTTATTACTTAAATGACTTAGCGCCTGTATACGATTTTTCAGCAAGTGTATTTTACATTTTTGCGCGAACCAATGTTCAACCTTACCAATATTACTACCGGACGTATAACCATACCAAAAAAATCTGGGCTAATTGGGAGAAAATTGAATTAGGCATTGAAGCGAGTGAAATTTCTACGTTGATCCTCCACGGGAAATTGTATATCTACTGGACCGATGTACAGAGTAAAGAAATTAACAGCATTAAAGGGGGAGAATCGCAAGCAGGAGGTTTTTTATTTAAAACTTTTGTTAAATACTCAATCTTGAATGAAAACGGCAAATGGAGTGCTCCGCAGCGTGTTTATATAGGACAGAACCATGTGAGCGAGCCCGATCTTTTCCAAAGAATATGGAAGGAATACCCCAACGACGCCACTAGAGATAAAACACACGACTTTACGCTTGCGAAATACCAGGAAAGAGTATTCCGAAAACCGTATGCCGTTCAAACGGGCGATAAGATTGCGCCGGTGAGTTTGTATCACATCTGGTCGCATAATAAGACACTCGATAAGAAAATTTATACTACCGGGAAAATTGATGGACCATTTGAAGTTAACTCACAAAAATGTACGTTTAGTATCGCTTCGGTAGATATTGCAGTAACCAATAATGATTTTGATCTGGCTGTTTACGATACTACTGCTATTTTACAAGTCAATGTGGGTTCTGGTAAAAAAGTACAGCTTGTCTTGCCCGTTACGATCCATTTAATCAATCCCGTCGTTTGCGTTCTTACCTTTGCTCAATTTGGTTCATGCACGGTAGCGCTCGGCACCAAGTCTAAGGGCGTGGCTACTTCAGTTAATGCAACCAAATTTGACCTTTCCCTTTCTCGGAATCTGATAACAAATCCTGAAAATAAAGATATCCTGGACGTTTCCAAATCCTTGGTTGATGTTTCATTGTCCTCATTCAAAAGGGAATATGATACAGCTTATGAGGAAAACCAATGGAATAAATATTATGTAGAGAATGGTAGCAAAGATTTCAGCGACCACTTTATCAGGCAAGCCCCCCAAGGCCAAGCCGGTATGCACGTGGTTAATGGCAAAAAGTCGGAGCCTGTATTACTATCGACCATTCTTACCGATGAATTAGCCGATATTTTGTTTGCTGATGGGATTGATAATTTCCTGTCACTTCCTACGCAAAAACTCAGTAATTCTATTGGGCAACAGTTAGATTTCAGAGGCCCTTACGGGGAATATTACTGGGAAATGTTCTTCCATATTCCCTTCCTGATAGCCGACCACCTGAATGCCAATCAGAAATTTAAGGAAGCAAAATGGTGGTATGAACGCATTTTTAATCCAACAGCAGATGAAAACCCCAATGATAAAAAGAAGTCGGATCATAATTGGCAATTCCGGGAATTCAGGAACCTGGATATTCAGAAACTAAAAGATCTTTTGACCGAAAGCAAAACTATAGAAGCGTATAAAAACGACCCTTTTAATCCGCATGCCATTGCCCGCTTGCGCCTGAGCGCCTATCAGAAAACAGTCGTAATGAGGTATATAGATAACCTATTGGACTGGGGCGATTATTTGTTTGGACAAGATACCAGAGAGTCGATCAATGAAGCCGAAATGCTGTATCAACTAGCTGCGGATATTCTTGGCAAGAGGCCAGCCAAAACGGGTAAGTGTGAAACATTGGATGAAAATGAGCTGACGTATGAGAAGATTGGCCCGCAAATCAAACAAGGTTCGGAATTCCTGATTACGTTAGAAAATTACTACCATGTGCAAAAGCAGAGATATGTAAATGAGGTAGAGGTTGTTGCGACTTCCAAAAGTCTCAATAATTTTTATGAAGTAAATATGTCGGCTGAAAAAAGGTTCTCCAATATTGCTGAATCAGCCAACATGACCAATACAAACCAATGGTCGAAAAAGCTGGATGATATGATGGCTGATTCCGGCAGAGTTACGACGGCTGATCCCAATGCCCATCGTGTACAAAGTTATAGGGAAGCACAGACAGAAAGGAAATCATACAGGCAGCAGGCAGAGCAATGGAAGGATGCCAATGAATACCTGAACAGAAATCATGCGAATGGTCGGTTTAGACAACAGCCACAAGGAAGAATGCCCGCCTATGAGTTAGTGAAGCAAAATAGTATGGTGTTTTGTGTTCCTCCCAACACGGAGCTTATTCAATACTGGGATCGGGTAGATGATCGGCTCTTTAAGATTCGTAACTGTATGAATATCAAAGGTATTCGGCGCAGTTTGTCGCTTTTTCAGCCTCCCATCGATCCCATGTTGTTGGTAAGAGCGCGTGCCGCAGGGTTAAGCCTCGAAGATATTACCGCACTTCTGGCAGAGGCAGACAAAATCCCCCTTTATCGTTTCACTTACCTGGTCGAAAAGGCCAGGCAGTATGTACAGACCCTACAGGGATTCGGTTCGTCCTTGCTGTCGGCCCTAGAAAAGAAAGATGGAGAAGAATTATCGTTGCTCCGGCTAGTACACGAAAAGAATATCCTGAAATTGACAAAAGACATCAAGAAAAAGCAAGTGCAAGAGGCGCAATATCAATACAAAGCAACCCAGGAAGGACTGGCCAATGTGCAAAATCGGATTGATTATTACCAGGGTTTAATAGAAACCGGACTGATTTCATGGGAAGTTACCGAACAGGTTTCTAAATGGACGGCTGGTAGTATTAAGGCCTCAGAAGCCGTTTTAGGGTTTTTGACTAGTGCGTTTGGTTTTATGCCTCAGATTGGTAGCCCTTTTGCCATGAAATACGGAGGGGTGGAGTTGAAAAACGGAACAAAATCTCTTGCGGATGCCACCGGAACACTGGCTGCCATTGCCGATAACATTGGCAATTTGGCTGGAATGGAAGCCTCACACCAGCGCAGAGAGCAGGAGTGGAAACAACAGCTTAACGTGGCTACGCAGGAATACAAGCAGATGAGTACGCAATTGCTTGCTTCCGACATACGCCAGCAAATGGCGGAACGTGATTTTGAAATCCATGAAAAAAATATGGAGCAGGCGGTAGAGCACTTCGATTTTTACAAGAACAAATTCACCAATTTAGGCTTGTACAATTATATGTCATCTACGCTCAATCGTTTGTATCGCGATGCGTATAACATGGCTTATGACCTGGCAAAAATGGCCGAACGAGCGTATCAGAATGAAAGGTTCGATGCTGAAATTTATATTCAGAACGATAATTGGCAATTTGACAGGGCTGGTTTATTGTCTGGCGAAAGACTCATGCTTCAGTTGCAGAACCTGGAGAAGAAATTTTTAGAGAAAAACGAGAGAGTTCCAGAGATTAGCCAAACGTTTTCGATGGCCATGCTGAGTCCTTCACAGCTGTTAACCCTTCGTCAGACGGGTGCTTGTTCTATTGTAATTCCTGAAATCGCTTTTGAAGCGCTCTATCCCGGCCAATACAGACGAATTATTAAATCAGTCAGAATTTCAATTCCTTGCGTTGCAGGACCTTATACCAACATTTCTGCCAAATTGACCCTGGAAAAAGGGTACTTGGAGAAGGACGATAGCCAGGAGGTGAAAGATTTGAACTGGTATACTACTCATGAATGGAAAATTGCCGAGGGTAATTCTATCACCGTCAGCTCAGCCAATAATGATTCCGGGGTATTTGATTTGAATTTCCGGGATGAGCGTTATTTGCCTTTTGAAGGTGCCGGTGCCATCAGCGAATGGAAACTCGAATTACCGAAACAATTGCGCTCCTTCAACTACGATACTATTTCTGATGTGCTGCTGCATATCAATTATACGGCGCTTGAAGGAAACAGAGACCTGGCTGAAACAAAACTGAAAGATCAGATTAAGTCTTTTGCTTCCGGTGGTTTGTATCGGTTAATCAGTCTGCGATCCGAATTTCCAAATGCCCTGCATACGTTGTTAAGTCAAAGCAATCAAGTAACTACTTTTGATATTACAAAGGCTCATTTCCCTTACTTACTCCAGGCAAGCGCGCTGGAGTTATCTCCAAGCCTGAAAGTATACCTGAAGCCTAAAAAAGGGATGACTATTTCCACCCCCGTAGCTATGCGTATCGATGGTTTGAACCTGGTCAATTGGAGTCTCGCTGATGATATACCGTCGGCTGATCCCCTGGAGACTATTAAAGGCGGTACCGTGACGTTGAATGGTGCTGG